>JAYTQD010000152.1:0-1743 GCA_043746935.1 Acidobacteriaceae bacterium
AAGGGCCGCAACAATCCGGCGTGGTCAGAACTGACAGCTGCCGAAAAGCAACAAATTTCGACGCAAGAGAAGGCTTTGATCGCCGTGAAGAACGGCACCGACTTCCACGCCATCCGCAACGCCATCGACACACTCAACCAAGGCACCATGCGCCTCGCGGAACTAATGATGTCCACCGCCGTCGGCACGGCGCTCAAAGGCAAGACCATGGAAACAGCCAGCGTAGGCGAAGGCCCTACATCATCGCACCCCATTGGCAAAGCAGAATTCGAGTAAGAATCGTCGCTGAATAGAATTAAGGAGCACTATGTCGGAAGAAAAATCGGAAACTCACGGAATCGCCACACTCGACACACCTCAAACGCTCGGGCCGAACACTGTCGAAGTCACTTTCCTCCCCGAAGGCAAGGTCGTCACTTTCGAGCATGGCCAGCTTCCCTATATGGATCACGGCAAGGAGGAGTCGTTCCTCGACATCGCCATCAACAATGGCATTCATCTCGACCACGCCTGCGGAGGTAACTGCGCTTGCACCACCTGCCACGTGTGGATTAAAGAAGGCGCGGATTGCGTCACGGAAATGGAAGACGATGAAGCCGACAAGCTCGACGGCGCCGCCGACCTTCAGCTCAACTCGCGCCTCGGATGCCAGGTTGCGATCAGGAAACCGGGCAGGATTGTTGTCGAAATTCCGGCCTGGAATCGGAACTACGTTTCCGAAGAACACTGAGATTGTGTCTGCTTGTCATTCCGAGCGGAGCGAGGAATCTGCTCGTGCAAGAAGTAGCGGATTCCTCGCTACGCTCGGAATGACAAGTTTTAGAGGTAACGAAGCTGTTGAAGGTTAACCCATGCCCAAAGAACTAACCTGGACCGACGCCGAAGACCTCGGCATTCTCCTCACCGAGAAGTTCCCCGACACCGACCCACTCACCGTGCGCTTCACGGACCTACACCGCTACGTCACCGAGCTGCCCGGTTTTACCGACGACCCAGCCAAATCGAACGAAGGCAAGCTCGAAGCCATCCAGATGGCCTGGCACGAGGAATACCAGGACGCCCAGAGCTAACGCGACCCCAGCGCTAAGTCTATGTTTCCAAGCCTTTTTTAGGGGGTTACGAAACACGCATCGGCACGGTAGAATGGAATTTGAGTAACTCGATGCGCGTATTTTTCCTCAATTCGAACAAGCCTGAGTGCTGGCTCCAAAGCCTGGTCGGCCCACGCCGCTACATCGCACTCCTGCCGTCGCAGACTCGACCGTGCCTCTTCGGCGCGGACTAATTACCTCTCTTCTCTCTAAATTTCTAGAAACGTAACACCCCAGCGGCACATTCCGCGTGTGCAGCTCAACATTCAGCCCAACATCCGATGGAGGATTCCCATGACAACCACTACTGTGACCGGACCCAAGATTAAGACTGCCCTGCCCGGGCCGAACGCCAAGCGCGTGCTCGAAGGCGATGACCGCCTGATTTCGCCGTCGTACACACGTTCCTATCCGATGGTAGCGAAGCGTGGCCGCGGCATTGTGGTGGAAGACGTGGACGGCAACGAGTTCTTCGATTTCTCCGCTGGAATCGCCGTCACGTCCACGGGGCATTGTCATCCGCACGTGGTCGAGGCCATCCAAAAGCAGGCCGCCGAGCTGATTCACATGTCGGGAACCGACTTCTATTACTCCAGCATGATTGAGCTGGCGGAGCGCCTCTCGAAAATTGCCCCCATGGCCGGCCCGCACA
>JAYTQD010000153.1:0-1742 GCA_043746935.1 Acidobacteriaceae bacterium
GATGGTTTGCTCGGCTTCGCGCATGCGACCTTCGTGCTGCAAACTCCGCGACAGCAAATCAAGGTTATGCGGGCGATGCCAATCGAGCGAGGCATCCAGGCCATCGGCCTGGTACCAATCTTTCTCCAGTTGGGAGGCGATGGCAAACTGTTCTATAGCCGGGCCAATCTTGCCGATCAGGCGGAGGTCGTGCCCCCACATGTGATGCGCGTGCGGAATTCCGCTGGCCAACTCAGCGTAGCGCTGTCCATGTTTCTCGGCCTCGTCGTTGCGCCCGATGAATTCATAGCTGTGGATGAGATAGTGGTGCGCCGCAAAGTTGTCGGGCGAGCGCGCCATGGCTGCCTCATAAAAGGCGATTGAGCCAGTGCCGCCGCGTTGGCCACGGCCATCAGCGGCGGCTTCCTCGGCATTGCCGCGCAACAGCCAGAGTTCCACGTCTTCCGGATTATGGTTCAGCGCGTCTTCCAGAGCATTCTTGTAAGCATCGTGCTTGGCTTGATCTTGCAGATCTTGGAGAGCTTCCAGGTGCTTCCGGCTGGCGGCGATGCGTCGGCGTTCGCGGTCGGTAGCGGAGGCCTGCAGCGCTTCCGCCTTCTTTACCTCTTCTTCGGCGGCAGGCAGGTCGTCGATATTCAGGAAGACGCGGAACAGTCCGATGTGCGCCAACGCCAGATTAGGATCAAGCCGCAGAGTCTGGTTGAAAGAGCGGGCTGCGTCAATCCATACGTAGTTGTGCAGATAGGCTTCACCCTGGTTGTAGAACGCCTGGGCCTCGGCACTCTTTGTAGTCACGGGGTCCGCAACATGGCCGATGTTGTTGCGCAAGGTGATGGAACGCTGCAGCACTTCGCCCGGAATGTAACCGACGGTGCCATCCTCGTGGGCGGCGTGCTCGTCGGAGTGCGACATCCCTTGGCATGCGCCGGTAGGCATGGCGTCGTGGGATGGAGTCTGCGCAGTGGCCAGACTGGTTGTGATTGCTAGGGAGGCCACCAACAGGGGCAAAAATCGTGTTCGGGTCGTGTTCATCCGGATCAATTCCCTTTCCGTCTGCTAGACCGATTCTAGCGGTCCGTGGCGGCTTTTGCCATGTGGTTGGACTTCGATCCTCCTCTACCCCCCTCCCCCCGGCCTATTGGAATCAACGAGATACGTGGCGAAGGAGGCCAAAATCTTTGAGTTTAAAGGACTTACAGGGAAAATCTTGAAAACAAAGGAGTTAGGCCTTACAAGATCCATTTCCGGTACAGTCCCTTATAAACATGGTGTGGCCGATGGGTTCTTAAGTCAACGACTAAATGAGGAATTTGCGTTGCTGGTTCCAAAATAGGAAGAATGACTCTGTCCAGACGTGGAACTGCCCCACCCCGCCAGGGGTTTTATCATTTTCTCAGGACTAGTTGCTCCAGAAGTTGCATTATCTAACTTGGCATCCTCGCTACTAAATGCGGGCTCTGGATTGATGAAGGGGGTTGTTGGGGGAAGCGGGGAGCGTTGCGGTGAATGGAAGGATGGGAGAAGATCTCGTTCCGAGAGTGGGCCACTTGAGTGGTCGCTGGATCGGCAGTGTCGCTACCCACCCTTCGCAAAGTGCGCGAAGGGATGGGGCACCCATCTGTTTTGAATGGGACAGGAAGATCAAAGCCTGGGCCACCCTCTATAACCTTGTCGGCGTTGTCAAGAGACACGTAGAGTGTCCGAGGCGGCTGCACCCTTGCGGTAGTGCTGGACCCCCAGGT
>JAYTQD010000154.1:0-1741 GCA_043746935.1 Acidobacteriaceae bacterium
AACCTCGATGCTCTGCCTCACGTCACCGACGTTTACAAGCGCGACCTGGACGTGACGCGCTACAACGTACCCTTCCTGCTGCATCCTTACGTTGCACTGTACAGCACGCGTGGATGTCCAGCGCAGTGTACGTTTTGCCTGTGGCCGCAAACCTTGATGGGACACGCCTGGCGTAAGCGCTCCACAGACGACGTAGCGGCGGAAATGGCACAAGCTAAGAAATACTGGCCCGAAGTGAAGGAATTTTTCTTCGACGACGACACGTTCAACATTCAAAAAGCTCGGACAGTTGAGCTATGCGCCAAGTTGAAGCCCCTCGGCCTGACTTGGTCCTGCACTTCGCGCGTGACCACGGATTTCGAGACATTGAAAGCCATGCGCGAGGCTGGCTGCCGTTTGCTCATCGTAGGATTTGAGTCTGGCGATCCGCAGATTCTGAAAAACATCAAGAAGGGGGCAACGGTCGAGCGCGCAAAGCAGTTCACGAAAGACTGCCATAAGTTGGGCTTGACGATTCACGGCGACTTCATCCTCGGCCTCCCCGGCGAAACGCACGAGACCATTCGCCGCACCATCAACTTTGCCAAGGAATTAGACGTCGAGACGATCCAGGTTTCGGTCGCACATGCCTACCCCGGTACGGAGCTATACGATTTCGCAGTCAAGAACGGCTTCATGGTGGGCGACCACAAGATGGTGGACGAAGGCGGACACCAGATGGCGCAAATTCAATACCCCGGTCTACCTGCGGATGACTTGATGGAAGCCGTACACCACTTCTACGACGAATACTACTTCCGCCCCAAAGCTGCGTTCCGAATTCTGTACAAAGCCGCGTGGAAGCACGAAGACCGCAAGCGGCTTTACAAAGAAGCCAAGAGCTTCCTCAAACTCCGCGCTGCGCGCAACAAGTGGGTTCGCGACAAGCGCTCCGCGGCCACACCTCCCACGCCAGAAGCTGTCAGCGCGTAAGACTACGTGACTTCAGGCAAGTATTTCGTTCTGCTGGGTGTCGCCGCATTTGGAGCCATTGGCGATACCCTGCTAGCTCGCGGCATGAAGGCCTTTGGCGCGGTGGCTCCCAGCCAGATTACTCACTTGCTCGCGGCGGTACTCAATCCCTGGGTTTTCTTGGGGATTTTCTTCTTGTTAGCATTCATGTCAGCATATTTGTCGGCTCTTTCCTGGGCTGACCTCACCTACGTACTTCCCGCCACGGCGTTTGGGTATGTCTTCATCGCCTTGATTGCCAGATTCTTTCTGCATGAGCACATCAGTCCGGTGCGGTGGCTGGGGATTTTGCTCATCTCAACAGGTGTGGGGTTCGTAGCGGGAGGGCCGGAATCTAGCTCTACGAAGAGTGCTTCCGATCAGGAGCCAACGTTGAGCGGGACGGGGATCCAGCCATGAATCATTTCTACGCTTGGCTCGGGGTCTTCCTAATTGTGGTCACGTCCACCACCGGCGATTGCCTGCTGGCGCGCGCTATGAAGCGAGCCGGCAATCTGGACGAGATGCGAAAGAGCCGGGGGTTGCTGCTAACGGCGTTTCACGTTGTGCGAAGCTCGTCGTTAATGTTGGGGACCTGCTTCATGGCGCTGAGCTTCTTCAGCTTGCTCTTTGCGCTCTCCTGGGGCGACGTCAGCATGGTAGGCCCGGCTTCGGCATCGTTGACATTCGTTGCCAATGCTTTTGCGGCGAAGATGTTTCTCCATGAACGCGTCGACCGCCGCCGCTGGAC
>JAYTQD010000155.1:0-12408 GCA_043746935.1 Acidobacteriaceae bacterium
GCCCAGTGAGCAGAGGAGGGTAAGCCAGCGCGAGGAGTTGGGCATAAGCTGGAACAATCTTACCCCGGAATTCCTTCTTACATAGCGACTGTGAATGGGAGGCCGAGGGTGCCGTCTCCAAACCAATGGAGAGATAGCATGGACTTGATCTTGGCCAAATCCGACAAATTGAGTATTCTGAGGGGCACATGAAACTCACCCAATTGCTGTTCTCTCTCGCCGTAGCGCTATGCGGCGCTATGCCAGCCCAGGTTATCGCGGCCCAGCAGGCCAGCTCCGCGCCCGTCTCCTACGCCTCCATGACCGAAGTGGGCGGCGTTCTCGCCCAGTTAAACCAGGCTTCGCAAACGCTCACCGCCGACCTCGAGAAACTCCGTGTGGAAAAGTGGAAGACCGATGGCGACACCAAACGCCAGTCGCTGGCCAACCTGGAATCCTTGCAGCGCAATCTTCAAAACGCTCTTCCGGGCATGGTCTCGCAACTGAGCGCCGCGCCCGACAGCCTCAACCTCACCTTCAAGCTCTATCGCAACGTGGGTGCCCTCTACGACGTGGTTGCGAACCTCGCCGAGTCCGCGGGCGCTTTCGGCTCGAAAGATGAATATCAGTCGCTCGCCAACGACTCCAGCAGCATCGACAAAGCGCGCCGCGCCCTGGCGGACCGCATGGACAAGCTGGCAGCAGCGAAGGACTCGGAACTCTCTAACCTGCACAACCAAATCAAAGCTCTCCAGGCAGCTGCGCCCACGGCCCCGCCGAAGAAGATCATTATTGATGACAACGAAAAATCTAAGAAGCCGGTGAAGAAGAAAGTGGTTAAGCCCGCAGCGGCACCGGGTGCTCCGAAGGCACCTGCAGCGGGCGCTGCAAAGCCGACTGCGCCTGTGGCTCCGAAAGCCCAGTAGGACGGCGCACTTTAGAGATCCGCCCTGGAAGTGCCCCACCCTCCGGCGTTTGCCATTGTGTACACGTTTGTGTATTATAAAGACGAGTCGCCATGACTGAACTCAGCTTCGAATGGGACGAAGAAAAGAATGCGGCCAACATCAAGAATCACGGAATTGATTTCTTGGACGCTGCTTTGATCTTCGAAAACCCGACGCTGGAAGTCATGGATAATCGAGAAGACTATGGCGAGTTGCGATACATCGCCTTGGGGTTATCGGGTGAGACGGTTTTGCAGGTCGTCTACGCGGTACGTGGAGAAAGCGGCGGCGAAGAAAACATCATCCGCATGATCAGCGCATGGAAGGCCAATCGACATGACACAGAAAAATACTACCGTGCGATATTCGCTGAACGAGATTAAGAAGAAGGTTGCGCGCGGCCAGAGCAAGACACGCGGCGACGCCCCGGAGGGTGCGCCTGTCGGCGACGACTTTTGGAAGCGCGTGCGAGTGGTGATGCCACGCGGAAAAACGTCCGTGCATCTTCGCGTGGATAGCGACGTATTCGACTGGTTCAAGAAACGGGGCGAAGGGCATCTGACGCGCATGAATGCTGTTTTGCGGTCGTATGTGGACGCGCAGAAGGACTGAAACCTTGCCTCAGCGGCTAAAGCCGCGGAAATCACGGGCCGCACCGCCCAAACGTCCTAGGCCGGCGTGAGCGGATGGTAGAATCGGAACACGATGGTCATCTCGGAAGCCGTTCGTGACAATCTTACCGTCTCAATAGTTTCCCTTGTTGGCGGAGTTCGCGCTTTCTTGCTGTCCACTCACATTCAATCTCCACGCGTTCTTTGCAGCCGGTTGCGTAGTAGCGAAAACTGCTCCGCTCCCAGTCTTCCGGGCGTTCGCGCAAACTGAGCTGCGCCGGGTTGCTGTGGATATGGCGAAGTTTCTTCACGAACTGCTAATAGTTCCGATATTGAAATCGTCGTAGCGCTGTCAGCATACACTTGCGAACTTCCCACGCAAGCCAAAAGAGGGCTTGCGCGGGGTACCCATCTTCCCGGGTAGAGAGAGAGAGAGAGAGCTAACCGCGCACCGCCCTGGTTCGTTGCACAACTTCCTTAGCGGAGGGGTTGTGTTTCGAATTCGGAAGCACAGGCATGGATGTCGAGTGTCGGCTTGCGGCGGACATGCCGCTTCAGCGAGCAGTGCGGGCTGCCGGGACATAGTTCTGTCTTCTGGATCTCTCGTCCCATGGCTGCCCAGTTTTCCAGATACCGCTCAAATACCGTGCCGCGGATTCTCGCGTACCTCGGGATGCTCATCCCCAGGCGCCCGGCCGCCTCCTCGACCGAGAAAATGTACCAAGTATCGTCGGGCACTACGTAAATTGCGAAGAAGTCGACCTCGGCTTTTGTGTAGGGAACGCGAGTGCGCCCGCCGTGCCCAAGATTGACGCGATAGTGGTTCCGCCTCGAGAGGATTTCGGTGCTCTTCACCTGCACCCGCAAGCGATCGCGGCCGTTGTCCACAATGTAGTCGTAGTACTGCCTCTCGGAGATCGGACGGGAGACAATCCAATCGCGCTCACAAGCATTTAGCGCAAACGCCAGTTCGCCCATGTCCCCCACCCTGTTTCTGTGCTCACACATCATCATCGTCGAGTACTCCTCAGTGGCTTCCGAAATCCGGCGTTCCGGTTGCCAGGCGGACACCTCTGGAATTTTTTGTTCTCATAAAAACTATGCTGCGAAAGTTTTCTTAAGTCCAGAAGTATTTTGATGCGTTCTGAACATAGAACTTCAAGTGCCGAATTACCGTCACAAACTGCAACAATTTGCAGAAAGAGGACAGGTGGTCCCTGCCCTGGAAGACCGGATCTGTCCCACAAACCGCAGTTCCTGCCATTAAAAAGTGACCCGTCACCCCCACGAACAGCCCGTGGCTCCCACTAAGAGACCGATCCGCAGCTTATCGATGGAGGCGCGGGCGTCCCCGCCCGTGGGGAAAGAAATTCGCACAAAGAACCGCATTAACTCTTTTGTTTTGTTGCGATTACAAATCACTTAGGGCCACAAACCCGTGCCCTGCACGTCCGTAACCCCACCCACAACGCCATCCGTGGGAACATCAGAAGCCGGAACGGGTTCTAAGAAACTAGCTGCCGTTCTGCTGCCGGGAACCGAGGAAAATATTGGCGCAGTCTGGCGGTGCGGACAATCCTATAATCGAGGCTGACGCCATGAAGAGCATGGCGGGAGTTGCCACCTTGGGCGATCTCGCGGGCGCGATAGGAGTTCGGACGGAAGTGCAGGCAGAAGAAGCGGCGATCGTCGCTGAGCTGCAGGCAGGCTCAGAGGATGCGTACACCTGGCTGGTGGCGCAATATCACACGACTGTCTACAGCCTGGTGTATCGCGTGCTGAGCGACCCGGCGGACGCTACCGACACCACGCAGGAAGTCTTCCTCAAAGTGTTTCGTGGGATCAAGCGCTTTAACGGACAGTCCTCGCTGAAGACCTGGATTTACCGGATTGCTTTGCATGAGGCTTCGAACCGGCGGCGGTGGTGGTTCCGGCACCAGTCGCGGGAGACATCAATGGAGCCGGACGTTCCGGAAGCTGAATTTAGCGAGGGTGGGAGTAGCGGACTGAAAGACACCTTCGTGGACGGCGGGGAGTCGCCCTTCGATAACGTGATGCACGCGGAAATCCGCGCCCAAGTCGAGCAGGCGTTGCGCGATGTTCCAGAACCGTATCGGACAGCGTTGGTGCTGCGCGATCTGGAGGAACTGTCTTACGAGGAAATTGCGGAAGTAACGGCTACGAATCTAGGGACAGTGAAATCGCGGCTTACGCGGGGACGCGAAGCGCTGCGGCAGCGGCTGACCGCATACATTGAAAAAACAGGGGCGGGAATGGGACTCACAGCCGGCAAGCCTCCCGCGAAAATACGCAGTTGCGCAGCGCAGGCAGAAAAGGTTCAGGTGACGCGATGAAGTGTACACAGGCCCGATCTCTCTTTTCGTTGTATTTGGATGGCGACTTAACCGGCAAACAAATGCAGGCGTTGGGCGGCCACTTTGAGGAATGCGCTGGATGCGAGCGCGAATATTCGCAACTGCGGCAGAGTCAGCACTTGCTGACGTCGGTGGGACGTCCGCAGATTCCAGCCGACTTGGCGCTCAAGGTGCGCATTGCTCTTTCGCAGGAAATCGCTCGCGCGCGGCGTCCGCAATTGCAAGGGACAAGAATTCTGCTGGAAACGGCAATCCGGCGCTTCATGGTTCCCGCCACGGCTGGACTGGTCACCGCTGTGATCGTCTTTGTCGTGCTGATGGGCTCGTTCGCGATTCCGGTGCAAGCCGCCAACGATGTTCCACTTTTGGTATATGTGGCGCCCGAGTTTAAAGCTTCAGCGTATGCGCTGCAACAAGGCGTGATCAGCGAAGACTCTGTTGTGGTGGAAGCGTATATCGACGCCGCCGGACGGGTGGAAGATTACCGCGTGCTCTCTTCGCCGGAGGACGTGCAGCAGTGGCTTCCGCAGGTCAGGAATGCTCTGATTTTCACCGAGTTCCAGCCAGCGACCGCGATGGGACGCCCCGCTCCGGGACGCGTGGTGCTGGCCTTCACGCGCAGCGGACTGAATCACCTTAAAGCGCCGGTCAAACCAGCTCTGCGCGGGGCCGGCCGCACCGTTTGATCTTCGCTAGGGGATTCCGTAGACTAAATCGCAGTCTCAGCCGAGTCTGAGAGTTCGCCCTGCCGGAGGTATCTCCTGGTTCTGAGTAAGCAAGATTTCTGCCGTCGTCATATGTGGAAGCGAGGTTGGGCGGCTCTACTCTGCCTGACTTTCGCGGCACTGTCCGCCATTGCTCAGCAAGAGGAGAAACCTGCAACATCCGCACCTGCTAAGGCTCCAGCCAAAACACCTGCTAAAACACCCGCGCGCGTGCCCGCGGCGCCCGCGCCGCCGCCGACCGCTAAGGTGAATCTAGACACGAGCGAGACCTTGTTCAGTTTTACCGCAGCCTTGAGCGCGTGTGGATTTGGCCAAGGTCCTGGCCAAACTTCTAGCCAAGACCCCGAGGGAACGGATCCTCTTCGCACCCAAATCCGCGCTGAACTGCAAAAGACCATCCAGGCCTCCGACAAGGTAGCCGAGTTTACGAGTTCCATGTGCCAGTTCTACCGCGATCACCAGACGGGAGACTCAGGTCGGGATTACGCGCAATATGTTTCGCTGGCCCTGTTCGTCGACGGCCCTCCCAGCTTCAAGGCCAAGATGCGGGAGGCGGATCTGCCGCCCGACGCTATTTACGTGGTGGGCTTTCTGCCGCTGATAGCGCAGTTTTACAAAGATGCCAAGCTGCACGACTTGTGGGTCGAGCACCGGGGCGACTACAACGGCCTGATCGATCACTACACGACCGCTGTCGCCAAGATGGTCTTCGACACCGACATTTACCTTAAGCTTGCGCTGAGTGGATACCTGGGACGGGAGTTCACGGTCTACCTGGAGCCGCTTGGGGCGTTGGGTCAGGCGAACGCCCGGAACTACGGTGACAACTATTATGTGGTTCTGACACCGTCGGGAAACGCGCTGCAAATCGAACAAATTCGGCATACTTATTTGCACTACGTTCTGGATCCGATGGCGATGAAGCGCTCGGGCACGATCCAGAAACTGTCGCCGCTTCTGGACTTGGTGAAGACGGCGCCGATGGACGAGAGCTTTAAAGGGGACATGGCGCTGCTGCTGACAGAGTCGCTGATCCGCGCGATTGAGATTCGGACTCGAAGGGCCACGGAAGAGGAACAAAAATCGGCGGTGCTCGCTTCGATGCAAGAGGGTTATATCCTGACCGAGTATTTCTCCGAAGCGCTGGTGAAATTCGAGAAGGATCCGGCGGGATTACAGAGCACGTACCCAGAAATGTTGTTTGCTCTTGACGCAGGCCAGGAATCGCGGCGCGCGAAGAACATCCAGTTTGCGGCGCAGGCCAGTCCGGAACTTGTCGTTGGCGTGCGGCAGCGTAAGGCTTCGACGCAACCGACGCTGCGTTTAGCGGAGCAAAAACTCTCGACCGGTGATATTTCCGGAGCACAGAAGCTGGCGCAACAAGCTCTAGACGAAAAGAAGGAAGACACGGGATACGCTTTGTTCATTTTGGCACGAGCCTCGACCATGAGCCGCGATATGGAAGGGGCGCGCAGCTACTTCGAGCGGACGCTGGAAGTCTCGAAGGAACAAAAGCTAATCGCGTGGTCGCATATTTATTTGGGGCGTATTTACGATTTGCAAGAAGACCGGGACAGCGCGCTGGTGCAATACAAGGCCGCCTTGAGCGCTGGAGATCCAAGTCCGGAAGTTAGGAATGCGGCGGAAAAAGGAATGCAGCAGGCTTACGAACCGCCGACGAAGCCACAGCAACAGTAGGAAATGTTTTATCTAACTTTGGAGCGCCATGAAACCCTTACTGCAGGGGCTGAAGCCCTGCGCCACCCAAAAGTCCCGGTCAAGCCCCGCCCTGTCGCAAAAGAAAAACCGCGACAAGGACGGGGCACCCGGCATGAGAAAATTAATAACTAGAAGTTGCAGAGAGGAAGAACGATGAAACGACCAGCAATCCTAATGGCTCTACTTGCTTTTGTGAGCATGTCTTTTGCGCTTTCTGTTTTGGCGCAGGATGCAAGCAAAGATCAGAAAAAAGATCAGAAGAGCGACGCGCAGGCCGCCACTACCCCCGCGCCTGCTCCGGGCAAGCATCGACCCGAGGCCAAGACGCAACCGGAATTCGACGCCTATTCCGCGGCGATAGTCAGCGCTACGCCGGAGGCGATGGAAAAAGCGGCCGAGGATTTTGCGACGAAATTCCCGGCCAGCGAAATCAAGATTCTGCTCTACAAAAGAGCGATGCAACTGTATCAACTCGCCAACAACGCGGACAAGACCATCGATCTCGGGCGCAAGTGCCTGACCTTGGACGGGGACGACCCGGAAGCGCTGGTCGACGTCGCACAAAGTCTGGCGGAACGGACTCGCGACACGGACCTGGACAAAGAGCAGAAGTATGCCGAAGCCCAGAAGGATGCGGAGAAGGCATTGCAGACGGTGGACACAGACTTGATCGTCAATGCCGGCACGACGCAGGACAAGATCGACCAGTATAAGAGTTATCTGCGGTCTACGGCCTACGGCAGCCTGGGCATCATCTACTACAGCAAAGATACGAAAGACGACTACGGCAAAGCCGAAGACTATCTGCGTAAATCGATTGCCGCGTTGCCGTCGCAACCCGACTTGGTCACCATGTTGCGGCTCTCGATTGCGCTGGATAAGCAAGGCAAATACACGGACGCGCTGACCGAGGTGAACAAGCTGGTGGAGATGACGAAGGAAGGCACGCCCGTCGGGGATCCAGCGCGGCGCGAGCAGAGTCGTTTGCAGACGCTGACGAAGGATTTGATTAAGTAGAGAGTTTGCTTTGGTGGTGGGAAGTCCTGACCTCAGGGGCTAAAGCCCCATGTAATGGGGGGTTCTTATCGCAGCACTGAAGTGCTGCGCCGCCCAAAAACAGAGGCTCTGGTATCGGCGGTATAGCATCCCACCCTTCGACTTCGCTCAGGGCAGGCTCTTCGCAAAGTGCGCGAAGGATGGGGCACCCGGCACCCGGCTTTATGCAGTAAAAATCCCCGCCCTGTCGCTGAGGAACGCGGCAAGGACGGGGCACCCGGCTGAGGAACGCGACAAGGACGGGGCACCCGGCCACCTAAGAACCCGGACCAGCGCAGCACGTTACCTCGGGGGCTGAAGCCCGTTGTTATTGGCTGAACGCGGGCCTGAAGGCCCGCTCTACCGGTCTTGCTGTTGGAGAGGATCACCCAGAGAACGACCATGAATCCGGAAGACATGAGATCGCTGGAGGAGGCACTGGGCTACCGTTTTCAACGGCCCAGCCTGCTCTGGCTCGCCCTGAGCCATAGTTCCTACGCGCGGGAAATTCAACCCGCGGGATCCACGGAACAGGCTGCCGATAACGAACAACTGGAGTTTCTGGGTGACTCGGTGCTGTCTTTTGTGATCAGCGCTGAACTGGTACAACGGTTTCCGCAATTCCGGGAAGGCACGCTTTCCAAACTGCGCGCGCACCTTGTCAGCGAAAACAGTCTGTCGGAGATCGCGCGCCGCTTCGGCATCGGCAAACATCTCCAACTGGGACGGGGGGAGGAAAAGAGCGGCGGGCGCGGCAAAGCCACGCTGCTCTGCGACGGCCTTGAAGCCGTAATCGCAGCCGTCTATCTGGATGGCGGTATCGAGCCCGCCCGCCAGCTCATTCTCGAACGCATTCTGAATCCAGAATTGGAACGACTGCACGTGGATGGGGAAGCCTGGCTGGTGACGGATTACAAATCCGCGCTGCAAGAACTGATCCAGGCGAATTCACGCCAGCATCTCTCCTATACGGTGGTGGGAGAAGAAGGCCCAGAGCACCAGAAGAGCTTCACGGTGGAAGTGCGCCTGCTGGACGCAAGTTCACCCGGGAAAGCCATCTTCGTGCGCCGCGCAGTGGGCCCGACGAAGAAGAAAGCCGAACAGGACGCGGCCCGCCAGGTGCTGGAAGGCCTGAGCAACGAGACCCAACGCGACACGCCACCAGTCGAACCCCAGAAGGTTGTGGAATAGGCCATGCCTACGGCGGAAGCGCAGGAACCCTCGGGCCGATTGGAATCCGGCTGGCTGGAGTCGATTCAGGGGTTGCTGTCGACTCTTGTTGTCGCCCTGTTCATCATTACGTTTGCCGTGCAAGCGTTCCAAATCCCGTCCGGATCCATGGAAGAAACTCTTCTGATCGGCGATTACATTTTTGTGGACAAGCTGCACTTCGGCGGCAGTCACGACTCCGGCCTACTCATTCCCTCGCGCCCGGTGCAACGGGGGGACATCGTCGTTTTCTATCACCCAGTGAATCCAGCGCTGCATCTGGTCAAACGAGTCATCGGCATACCCAAGGACCGTATACGTTTAGTGAACAAGCAGGTATGGATCAACGGCGTGCCGCAACGAGAAGGGTACGTGCATTTGCTGAACCGCCCACCCGACGTCTTCCGTGATAATTTCCCTCGCCTCGACTTTCTTAGCCCCGGCATCAATCCACGCTGGTATATCGACTTACCCAATCACGTGGATCGCGGTGAACTGGTGGTCCCGGAAGGCGAGTATTTTGTGATGGGGGACAACCGCGACAACAGCGACGACGGCCGTTATTGGGGCTTCGTGCCTGAGGGCAACATTGTGGGCCGTCCCCTGTTCGTCTACTGGTCGCTTCGGGACAGCGAAGGAGAGAGAGTCTCTGTGAGTGATAAAATCGGTCACTCTCTGTATGTGCTGACGCATTTGTATCAAGTGACCCGCTGGGAGCGCACATTTCGGATTGTGCGCTAGGCGGTTAAAGAAAGGCACCCGTGGCTAAGGCAAAACAAGAATCCAGCAACGAACCGACAAAGAACGCACCCGAGACACCGGAAGAAACTCCGATTGAGTTTCTCGCCTCACTCGCCTCCGTGCTGGTGACGGGACTGTTTATTATCACGTTCGTTTTGCAGGCGTTTGAGATTCCGTCGGGGTCGATGCAGAATAGCCTGCTGATTGGGGATCACGTTTTCGTAAACCGGATTCAGTTTGCGCCGCCGACGAGCACGCTCGGCAGGCTGCTTCCCTACCGCACGCCACATCGTAACGAAGTGGCGGTGTTTATTTCTCCGGTGCAACCGGGGTTGTTCCTGGTCAAGCGCATCATGGGTATTCCTGGGGACCATCTGCGGCTGCGGGACGGCGTGGTTTACCGCAATGGGGAGAAACTGGACGAGCCCTACACGCTGCACAAGCCCGCCGAGCTTCGTTCCGTTTACGCAAATAATTTCCCCTCGGTGCCGCCGGACGGGTATGATGTCGATCCCGGGTGGGCCATTGACCAGGCGAAATTCATTGAGGGCGGCGAACTGGTGGTTCCGCCGGGACACTTTTTTGGGATGGGCGATAACCGCGACAACAGTTTTGATAGCCGATTTTTTGGATTGATTCCGCAGGAAAACTTGATAGGGCGGCCGATGTTTATCTATTGGTCTTTTGAGACGCCGGAAGATCAATACAAGCACACGGCCTTCACGGAGCGGATCGGATTCCTGCTGCACACGGTTTTGCATTTTTTTGACAAAACAGTTTGGCGCCGTACGTTCAAGGTGGTCGGGTGAGCTTCTGGCGCTCCCGGCGCACGCTTTGGGCGTGCGCCGCGGCCTTGGTCCTGATTTTTTTGTTGTGGCGGCCGGGGGCGGACCGTTTTCGTTCCCGCCTGGAACAATCGCTGGGTTCTGCTCTGGGACACAAGGTGGAAATTGGCAGCGTGAGCCTGCGGATTCTGCCGCGGCCAGGATTCAATCTTTCGCAATTTTCTGTCCGCGACGATCCGCAATTCAGCCCGGAGCCGATCTTGCGGGCCGATGAAGTCTCCGCCACGCTGCATCCTAGTTCGCTGTGGCGCTGGCGCATTGAGATCGCGACTCTGAGCTTCAAAGACGCCAGCCTGAATTTGGTACGCCGGTCGGATGGACGCTGGAATCTTGAACCACTTTTGGAACGAGCGGCACATGCGCCAGCGGCGCCGACAGGAAACTCCAGCGCAGAGATGCACCGTCGCTTTCCCTACATCGAAGTCAGCAACGGACGCGTCAACCTCAAGCTGGGCGCGGAGAAAACCGCCTACGCTCTGACCAACGCGGAGCTGGCCCTGTGGCTGGAATCGAATGACGAATGGGATTTGCGCCTGCGCGGGCAGCCGGTACGCACCGATATGCGCCTGAGCGACACAGGGACGCTGCGCGCCAACGCCACCTGGCACGGCGCCGAGGACCTGCGCAAGACTTCGCTCCGGCTCACTGCCACCTACGAAGGGGCGCAGCTGGGCCAACTGACCAAGCTCGTTTATGGCGCGGACCGAGGGTGGCGAGGAACGGTAACGGCCTCGGCCAACCTGACTGGCTCCGCCGAAGATCTGCAAATTCAAAGTGAAGTTTCAGCGGACAGCTTCCGGCGTTACGATATTGTCGCGGGTCCGGCGCTGCGGCTTTCCGCCACTTGCTCGGGACGTTACAACAGCTGGCCGCGGCAGCTTTCGGGGATTCTTTGCTCGACGCCGGCACAGGATGGCTCGCTGCTGCTGCGCGGGAAGATTGCGCTGGAAAGGCCGCCGGCGTATGACCTGAACCTGAACGCCGCGAAATTTCCGGCGGAGCGGCTGGCGGAAGTGTTCCGGGAAGTGAAAAATGGATTGCCTGGGGATTTTTCGGCGACGGGCACGGTCGATGCTGATATTTCTTTTCTGGCGGATGGCGCGGGCGGAGTTACTTGGTCCGGGAGCGGAAAGACAGACCATTTAGTCCTTCGCACCTCCGCGCTGCAAGCAAAAAATGGTGATGCCACTCTGGCGCTGGGGACTGTTCCATTTCGTGCAATCTCCGCCCCATCCAAGCTCTCGCGCGGGCGAGTGCGGGGGAAATTGATTGATCCGCTTCACGATACGAATTTTCCAGCGCCTGGGAACGCTCTCGAAGTTGGTCCAATTTCCGTGGATCTCGCGGAAGAGCAACGGGCATCCTTCCACGCCTGGTTCTCCCCTGCCAGTTACCGAGCCACGTTTGCGGGCGAGGCTCCCATTCAGCGGCTGCTGCAAATCGGGCGCGCGGCGGGCGTTACAGCGATCCACCCGGCCTTGGAGGGCGATGCGGCTTTCGATTGGCAAGCCCGCGGAGCTTGGGGCGGATTCAGTCCTCCGCAAACGACGGGAACGATCCATTTACGGAACGTACGGGCGGAGTTTCCCGGACTGAACGCTCCGGTAGAAATTGCCTCCAGCGACGTGAGGTTAACTCCTGATACGTTCAAGTTGGAAAAGTTATCCGCCACGGCTGGCGGAGTTCACTGGACCGGCAGTATGGCCCGCCCACGCATCTGTCCCGGACCTGCGACCTGCGCCACGTTAGTTGATTTGCATGCCGACGAAATTTTGATCGACAAACTCAACTTGTTGTTAAATCCGAACATCCACAAACAGCCCTGGTACCGCATCCTGACGGGCAGCACGCAGCAAACGGGCTCCGCGCTGAGATCTCTGCATGTGCAGGGCACGCTCCAGGTTGATCGCCTGGTCGCCGGGGATCTTAATGCCGAATCCGTTGCTACGAAGGTGACGTTGGAAGATGGCCGACTTCATCTTGCGGAGCTCCGCGCCTCGGTGCTCGGTGGACGGCATACGGGCGATTGGCAAGCGGACTTTACAAAAGAGACTCCCTCCTACACTTTTACGGGGGCGCTGGAAAACGTGTCGCTGCTTCAACTCAGCAAGCTCATGCACAGTAACTGGATTACGGGAACGACGCGCGGGACTTATGAGCTGAACTTTGCCGGCTGGAGCGCCGTTGACCTGGAAAGTTCCGCTCGTGGAACATTTACCGTG
>JAYTQD010000156.1:0-1734 GCA_043746935.1 Acidobacteriaceae bacterium
CGGGCGATGGCGGTGTACCGGTCAGCGGAAGCGACGACGCCCACGAGTGGACGGGCTGGGTTCCCTACGAAAAGCTTCCTAGCGTCTACGACCCGCCCAGCGGTGTGCTGGCATCAGCGAACGGTCGGATCACCCCCGACAACTACCCTTATAAAATCAGCACCATGTGGGACGCTCCGTGGCGAACGGCTCGTATTTACCGTGTCCTCACCTCCGGTAAGAAGCTCACCCCCGCCGACATGCTGGCCCTAGAGACCGATGTCGATTCGGCTTTCGATCACGCTTGCGCCGAGCGTTTCGTGCAAGCACTGAGCAACGCCCCCAAGCTCTCTGACCGCGCCAAAAAAGCCCGCGACCTTCTCCGCGACTGGGACGGACGCCTCAGCGCGGACTCCGCCGCGGCCACACTAGCAGTCCGTGCCCGCCGTGAGCTTACACGCTTGCTGCTGCAACCAAAGTTCGAATCCAAGAGAAACACAGTGACTTCCGCAAACGGAACACACCTCTTCTGGGAAAGCTACCGTTGGGGAATGTCCAGCATTTGGCTGGAAAATCTGCTCTCTGAACAACCCAAGCACTGGCTGCCCGCCGCCTACAACAATTTCGATCAACTCCTGGTCGCAGCCGTCGAGGCAAGCGTAAGTGCCGAAGACGCCCCGGCAGACCTCGCAAAGTGGCAATGGGGCAAGACCGCGCCACTCGACATCAGCCATCTCGTCCTCAGCAAGCTCCCGCTCATCGGCCGCTGGACCGGCCCCGGCCTCCACCCTCAATCCGGCGGCAGCTTCACGGTCAAGCAGGTCGGTCGATCCTTTGGCCCCTCGGAGCGTTTCACCGCCGACTTCGCTGACCTCGATCACTCCACGCTCAATACCGTCACCGGTCAAGCCGGCAACTTCCTCAGCCCACACTACATGGACCAATGGGACGCTTGGTACGAGGACCACACCTTCACGCTCCCATTTTCAAAGGATGCGACACAGCGCGCCAAATACCACGAACTAGTTCTAAATCCGGCAAACTAACACGAGACTCCCAACCGAATCTTGGCAGGCCTCGTCTCGGCGTCCAAGTCCATCAGCAATACCATCAGCAACACCATCACAAACGGCGGCAATCCATAACTCATGACAAACTGGAACGGCCAAATGCCAGGAAATGTCACCGGCGGAAAAGCCCAAACATCGAATAAACGCGTCGACGGTGCCATCCAGCGGGCCACAACAAAAATGCTGGCGGCCAACCACGACCAAAGCACCAACCCCGCACCGAACCGGCACAACGAACGAACCAGACCTCTCCGGCTCCACAGTCGATTCCAATAACAGATCACACTCAGCACTCCAGGCAGCAGCAGCGCCTGATTAAACGGCGGCCACAACGGTGGAAGCGCAATCACAGCAACCGAAAGCATGAGAGCAAAGCGAACCAGAAAGCTGGGAGCTCCAGCCGCTTCACGGCGCCAGCGCCAGCAGAAAACCGGCAAAGCACCCCACGCCAGCGCCGCCGCCGGTTTCGCGAGTCGCGGCGTGAAATAGTGGTCCAGCAGCGAACTCATCCCCGCATAATGACTGTAAGCTGTCAGTCCCCGCGCAAAGCTCTCCATCCATCCCGGCAACAAAGCCAGGGATCCCCCCACCAGCACGACCATGGTCCCACCGAACCCCCAAGCCATCCGCCGCCGATTCTTCCAATCTCCAGCGATCCAAATCAAGAACCACACCACCGGCAGCA
>JAYTQD010000157.1:0-1733 GCA_043746935.1 Acidobacteriaceae bacterium
ACGTAGGCTACGCGGTCAATTGCCAACATATAAGCTGCTATGCGGTTGTTCACATTATGCGTTTCGGCATAGCGAACCACGTCGTTAAATGAAGTGACCATGATGTCCTCCAGGTGCTCGTTGACGACGGATTCCTTCCAGAAATATCCCTGGCGATCCTGCACCCATTCAAAATAGGAAGTGGTGACGCCGCCGGCGTTAGCGAGAATGTCGGGAATAATGAAGATCCCTTTACCCGCAAGAACTTCATCGGCGACGGCCGTGGTGGGTCCGTTAGCTCCTTCAGCCAGAATCTTGCACTTGATCTTGTCGGCATTCAGACTGGTGATCTGGTTTTCCGTTGCGGCCGGAATCAGAATCTCGCACTCCGTGGTCAGCAACTCCGCCGACGCAGTTTTCTCGGCTCCCGGAAATCCGTGGATCGTCCCGTTCTTTGCCCGGAACTCAATCAACGCGTTGATGTCGATCCCATTCTTGTTGTGTAAACCGCCGTCGTATTCCACAATGCCCGTAATCTTGTAGCCGGCCTTGTGCATCAGCTGCGCCGCGTGCGAGCCCACGTTGCCAAATCCCTGCACAATCACCCGCGTCGACTCCGGGTTCATGCCCAGCTTCTTCACGGCTTCGCGGCAGACCAGCATCACGCCGCGCCCAGTAGCCTCACGGCGTCCGCGCGATCCGCCAATATTAATGGGCTTGCCGGTTACCACCGCCGTCACGGTTTGGCGCATGTGCATGGAGTAGGTGTCCATGATCCACGCCATTGTCTGTTCATTCGTATTCACGTCGGGCGCGGGCACGTCTTTTTCTGGGCCGATGAATTCGATAATCTCCGACGTATACCGGCGCGTCATGCGCTCCAATTCGCCCATCGACATTTTGTGAGGATTGCAGATGACCCCGCCCTTGGCGCCGCCAAAGGGAATGTCCACCACAGCGCATTTCCACGTCATCCAACTGGCCAGAGCGCGCACTTCGTCGAGCGAAACATCAGGCGCATAGCGAATGCCACCTTTCCCCGGACCACGCGCAATCGAGTGCTGCACGCGGAAGCCGGTAAAGACCTCCAGGTGGCCGTCATCCATGTTGACGGGAAAGTGAACAATCAGCTCGCGATTCGGCGTCCTCAAAACCTTCCAGAGGCCCTCGTCCAGGTTCAGTTTTTGGGCAGCAGTGTCAAATCGTGCCGCCATGGCCTCATACGGATTTGTTTCCTTCTCGATACCAGTTATGGTCATTGCGATCTCCAAATATTAGGGCGGATTCACGCGCAGGAGCTAAGGCTCCAGGAAGGCGGGCAAACCTCCAGCAGTATATGGACCGCCGAGAACCGTGGCAAGCTACAGGGGGGGATAGCTACACACACGGGAAAACTGCTACACCTACCGCCCGAATGTCGGCTTCAGGGGGGCCGGGGGCTCGCTCGTCGAGGGGGCGGATGGTGGAAATGCCACCGATTGGATCGCGTTGGGGCAACGGCTGACGCGTTATCCCTGTTTTCTTCTGGTCTTTTTCTCTTTGAGGACACCCTTTGCTGCCAGCCTAGCGAGTCCGAGGAGAATCCCTGAGTTGGTGAGAATGGCGTCTGGCCACAGCGTGTTGGCTGCTCTGAAGGACGGTGAAGTCTTCGGGACTCATTTTCACGTTGACCTGAACAGTGCGCTTTCCGCTGATTTCCATCCTTTGTATCGTTACGTCGGTACTCTTTCACCGCAACGATACTATTGGTATTG
>JAYTQD010000158.1:0-4675 GCA_043746935.1 Acidobacteriaceae bacterium
GTATCGTAATCGACCCTTTTCCCTTCATATCCCGGATCGTCACCCGCACCCCCAAAATCCGCTCCAGGTCCGCCTGGGCTTGCTTCACATTTGGGTCCACCTGCGGTTTGTCGACCGGCGCCGCCACCCCTCTATCGGGAGAGGTCAGGTGCATCACCCATTCCTCCAGCCTACGCACTGACAGGGCTCCCTCCACCGCTTGTTCCGCGACGCGGATCAACGTGGGCTCCGAAGTGATGGCCATAAGCACCTTCGCGTGGCCAAATGTTAAGCTCCCTTCCCTCAATTTCTCCTGCACCGGTTCCGGCAGTCGCATCATTCGCAAATAGTTTGAGACCGTGGATCGGTTCGCACCTGTGCGAACCGCAATGTCTTCCTGCTTCAGCCGGAATTCCTCACTGAGTCTTTGAAACGCCTTCGCCTGGTCCATACAGTTCAGGTCTTCGCGCTGCAGGTTCTCAATAATCGTCAGTTCCAGCGCCTGCTGGTCGGAGACCACACGCACGATCGCCGGGATCGTTTCCTTTTCCGCCAGCTTCGATGCCTTCCACCGGCACTCGCCTGCGATCAGGACATATTTCCCCCCGGCGGCCGGACGCACCGTCACCGGCTGGAGCACGCCGTGGGTGGCAATGGAGTCCGCCAGTTGCGCCAGATAGTTTTCATCTACACGCGTTCGCGTCTGATAAGGATTCGGCGCAATCTCCTCCAGCCGCAGCTGCATCACCTCTTCGCCAGGCTTGCGCTCGGCCGCATTCGGCCCCCCATTCGGCAACACGCTTGGTCCCATAGCCGGCCGCAACCCTCCCGGCAGCAGCGTATCCAACCCGCGCCCCAACGCCCGCCGCTTGTCACTGATCTTGTCAGCGATGATCTTATCTGCGATCTTGTCCACTTTCTCTGTCAGCATCATCTTCTCCTATAATTATTCACATGGGTGCCCCGTCCTTGTCGCGTCAGCGACAGGGCGGGGATTTTCTTTTTGTTCTATAATTAGAACAACTACCCCGCCTGCTCGAGTTCCCTCTCCTGCGGCATATGCCGCGACAAAATCTCCTTCGCCAGCCGGATATAACTCTCCGCCCCACGCGACCGCGGGTCGTACAACAACGCCGGCTTCCCGTGACTCGGAGCCTCCGCTAACCGTATGTTCCGCGGTACGGTCGTCGCGCATACCCGGTCGCCAAAATATTTCCTCAGCTCCCCCGTCACCGCCTGCGCCAAGTTGGTCCGCTCGTCCAGCATCGTCAACACCACGCCCTCAATCTCAAGCCCAGGATTCAACGACACCCGAATCCTCTCAATCGTGTCCATCAACTCGCTGATCCCTTCCAGCGCAAAATACTCCGCCTGCATGGGAATAAGCACGGTGTCGGTCGCAACCAGCGCGTTCAACGTCAACAAATCCAGCGCCGGAGGACAATCCAGAACGATATATTCGAAGCGATCTCGAATCGAAGCCAGCGCATCCCGCAGCCGAAACTCGCGCCGCTCTTCGGAAACCAACTCCAAGTTCGCGCCGATCAAATTCTTGCTTGCCGGAATCACCCAAAGCTGCTCCAGCTCGGTCGGCTGCAAGGCCTCTTGCGCCGACGCCAAACCCATCAACACGTCGTAGGTGCTGATGCGGTCCGGATCTTTCTTCAAGCCCAGGCCGCTCGTCGCATTCGACTGCGGATCGCAGTCGATCAAGAGGCTGTTAACTTCCGCAGCCGCGATGGACGCGGCTAGGTTGATGGCGGTCGTGGTTTTGCCCACGCCACCCTTCTGGTTGGCGACAGCGATAATTCGAGCCATATTTTGAACCGGGAGAACCCAGAGAGTTGGTTACTCTTCGCAGAGTAAAGCCTCAAACTCGCTAAGGCAACGAGATATTGAAAAATTGTTCCACGTGGAACATTTTGCAACTATAAATTTAAGTCTATGAATCCACGTGGTTTAGAGGAAAATGTTCCACGTGGAACATTTTTTGGGGCGCACTTTCGATGGAAAACAGTGTGATTTTCGTGTGGGAAACCAAGCCTGACTCTGCCAGGAATCCTGTAGAACCCCAGAAACCTTCATCCGGGCAGGCGAGCGCAGCTTGACGGGTAGTTTAGAGCGTTGAAGAGCAAGCGTTCGAGAGTCCAGAATCCTGATATTCCGCCAAGGCTTAGAAAAATGTTCCACGTGGAACATTTTTCCTGGATGGCGCGAACTCTTTCGACTTGGGCAACTTTCTCAAGAGGTATCGATCATCGGGGCGGCCTCGGGTCTTTTCGTGAGTGAAAGCTCATGTCGGGAAAATTGTTCCACGTGGAGCAATTTTCTGGAGATACATCGCAGCACAGGAACTTGCGCGTGATAGCGAAACGATAGTTTCTCCGCTCCAACTGGCAAGTCCAATCGGGAAAATGGGGTGTTTGTCCCACTTGTTGGCGAGGCGGGTTCATGGCGAAGTAGTGTCGTGCCACACGAGGTTACACGCCATGCGGACCGATGTTCGATGAAATCTGTGAGGAATTCAGGGAGTACGGCCCACTTTGCGGCTAACGGGTGCGCCCGTCGCCCACTTTGCTGGGCCTCTGTTGGCAGACTGAGTTCGCGCGAGGCTATCCGTGTTGATGTATCTCTTTCTTAGAGATATGAAGAAGAATGTTGTTCTCTTATCAGAACACGCGGCGGGGTGCCGCCGGGCGTGGGACTTGATGCAGGCTTGCACAGACAGGCGTCTGCTCTTACATGATTTTCGGGGGATTCGCTGTTTTCGAGTGAAGTTGGCGGGATCGTCCCACCTGTTAATTCTTCGAGTTCGTGGCTTGGTTGGTTCTTGGTTGACGAGCATCCCGTGGGATTTCGGCTTCAGATTGAAGAACGCCTGGATTCGGTCGTCAAAAGGTTCGCTTCCCTACCGTATCGGGTCTCTAAGGAGTGGGTTCCGGACCACCTGTTTACAAACTTGATTCTTACGCTTTCAAGCCGATCAACAGAACGCGGCGTTGGGAATTGGGGATTGTGTACGGGTTGTCCCACTTGAATGAGGGGAGAAGACTACCTGCTGCGGGAATTTGGTCTTCCCCGATGAGGAGGGCCAAGCGGCCGCCTGGACGAACGAGCTTGGCGGCGATGGGAAGAATCTGATCGAAGTGTTCGACGGCACGGAGGGTGACGGTGTCGAAGGTCTGCGTGATTTGCTGGGCGCGGGTGGCTTGGACTTCGACATCCGTTAGCTTGAGAGCTCGGATGACCTCGCGGAGGAAGGTGGCTTTCTTTTGGTGCGATTCGATCAGGGTGACTTGAAGCTGCGTGGCCCAGAGTTTCATGGGAAGGCCGGGGAAGCCTGCGCCGGAGCCGACGTCGGCGAGGGTGGCGGCAGGGGCGTTCGATTCCGGCGAGTTCCCTGCTGGAAAAATCTGTTGGGCTGCGAAGAGCGATTCACCGAAGTGGCGAGTGATGATTTCTTCCGGGGCGCGGATGGCGGTGAGGTTGGTGCGGGCGTTCCAGCGGAGGAGGAGGTCGAGATAGATGGGGATTTGGAGGAACAGATTCTCCGAGTGAGCTGCGGCCTGTTCGTTTAGTTTCATATATGGAACTAGTAATGCGGCGATGGCGGCTGGAGTCAATGTTTATACACCCAAAATCGAAGGTGGGCAATTTTGCAAGCGGCGCTTGCACAATTGCGTCTCGCGCGCGCGCGTGGATATGGGGAAGCACCCGACAAGCGTTCGAACCGAGATTGCCCGCCCATTCTATCGTTTCCGCTTCGGCGACCCGCTTAAAAGCTTCGTGCTCATGCGCACGGCTTTGGCAAGATCTTTGTGGGTGGGTAAGTCTTGCTGAAGAAGCTTGGATAAGGTACTGGTCATGCGATACTGCGCCACGCCAACCGGCTTACGGGTATCGCGGAGGGCATACTCCACGACGATTTCGTTGCGGCCTTGGCACAGGATAATGCCGATACTGGGCTGATCTGACTTTTGCCGGAGAAGGTCGTCGACAGCTGATAGATAGAAGTTCATCTTGCCGGCGAATTCCGGCTTGAATTCCTCGATTTTCAACTCGATCACGACAAAGCAATGGAGTTTGAGGTGGTAGAAAAGGAGGTCGAGGTAGTAATCCTGATCTCCAATTTCCAAATGATACTGGCTGCCGACGAAAGCAAACCCTTTGCCAAGTTCCAAAATCAGATCGCGCAAATGTTCAACCAGGCCGCGTTCAAGGTCGCGTTCCAGCAGGGCAGGGCCCATCGGCAGAAAATCAAAGTTGTAGGGATCTTTTACTAACTGTTGAGCGAGTTCGGATTGAGCAGCGGGGAGCGTGCGCTGGAAGTTGGTGAGGGCTTTGCCCTGGCGCTTGTGGAGGCGGGTTTCGATTTGGTGCACGAGGACGTTGCGGCTCCAACCATGCTCCACCGCCTGCTGCGCGTACCAGAGGCGTTCCGCGGGGGTTTTGAGCTTCTCGACCAAGGCCAGATTGTGATACCAGGTCAATTTTGCAAGCGGCGCTTGCAAAATTGGGAAGTCAGCCCAGGCTTCGGCAAAAGCGCGCATGTAATTCAGGTTGCGGGCTGACAGACCTTGCATCTTGGGGAATTCACGGTGCAGGTCGGCCGCGAGCCGATCTACGATTTTTGTGCCCCAGCCCTCATTTGTCTGGCGAGAGAGAATGTCTGCGCCAATCTGCCAGTAGAGGAGAA
>JAYTQD010000159.1:0-4674 GCA_043746935.1 Acidobacteriaceae bacterium
CGCTGCTGCCATTGTCACGCTCGTGCTGTTAGGCCAGGTTCTGGAACTGCGGGCGCGCGGGCAGACCTCCAGTGCCATTCGTGCGCTGCTCAATCTTGCGCCTCCCACGGCTCATCGGCTGCAAGACAGCAGAGAAGAAGACGTCGCCCTTGAACTCGTCCATCCCGGCGACCGCCTGCGCGTTAAACCGGGCGAAAAAATTCCCGCCGACGGCGTTGTCGAAGACGGCTCCAGCACGGTCGACGAAGCCATGATTACCGGCGAGTCGCTGCCCGTCGAAAAGACTCGTGGCGCCAGCGTGATCGGCGGCACGATCAACGGCACCGGCGCATTCACCATGCAAGCCCAGCGAGTGGGTTCGGAGACGCTCCTCGCCCAGATCGTCGCTCTGGTCAGCCAAGCCCAGCGCAGCCGCGCACCCATCCAGCGCTTCGCCGACAAAGTTTCCGCTGTCTTCGTTCCCGTGGTCGTCGCGGCGGCCGCGCTGACGTTCGTTGCCTGGGCGATTTGGGGTCCGCAGCCGCGTCTAGCCTACGCGTTGGTCAATGCCGTGGCGGTGCTCATCATCGCCTGCCCGTGTGCGCTCGGTCTAGCCACACCGATGGCAGTCATGGTTGCCACCGGACGCGGCGCGCACGCGGGCGTTCTCATCAAGAATGCCGAGGCGCTGGAGATTCTGGAGAAGGTCGACACTCTCGTGGTGGACAAAACCGGAACGCTCACCGAAGGCAAGCCGCGCGTACTCTCGATTCAACCGGCGGGCCGAACCGAAGACGAAGTTCTACGCCTCGCCGCCAGCCTCGAACAGGCCAGTGAGCACCCACTCGCCTCAGCCTTGCTCGCCGAGGCGCAAACCCGCAAATTGCCTTTCGCTGCTGCCACCAATTTCCAATCCCATACTGGCAAGGGCGTTACTGGCGATGTGGACGGAGTGGCCGCGATGGTCGGCCAGGATGCTCTACTGACAGAACGCTCGGTGTTGATTCCCGAAGTGGCAGTAACCTCCGCCAGCCGACTCCGCGAGGCCGGACAGACCGTTCTCTTCGTCGCCGCAGGCGGAGAGTTTGCCGGAATCATCGGCGTAGCCGACACCGTCAAGAAGGACGCCGCCCCCACTATCCGCGAACTTCGCAACGCCGGTATCAAGGTCGTCATGCTCACCGGCGACAACGCGACCACGGCCCAAGCCGTCGCCAAGGAAGTAGGCATCACGGATTTTGAAGCGGGAGTTTTGCCGGACCGCAAAGCGCTAGTCGTGGCTCGCCTGCAGAAGGAAGGTCACGTTGTAGCCATGGCCGGCGACGGCGTGAACGACGCCCCCGCGCTCGCGCAAGCCCAAGTCGGCATTGCCATGGGCAACGGCACGGATGTCGCCATGAGTGCAGGCAGCGTAATTTTGCTCAAGGGAGATTTGCGCGGCGTGCTGCGCGCGCGCAAATTGAGTCAGGCAGCCATGCGCAATATCCGCCAAAATTTGTTCTTTGCTTTTATCTACAACGCACTGGGGGTGCCCATTGCGGCGGGAGTACTGTATCCCTTTTTCGGCTGGCGTCTAAGTCCTATTCTGGCCGCAGCGGCAATGAGCTTCAGTTCGGTGTCGGTAATTTCGAACTCGTTACGATTACGGAATGTAAAACTATAGAACAGATTTCATCAATCAGTAAGGGGAAATTCCTCTCGACAGCTCGGCTTGGAGCTTAGTCCCAGAAGATTCTCCAGAAGCTAACGGCGCGAGATTCGTAGGTCGCTATTAGGACTGAATATTTGGGTTGCCCAAGAGAACCACTTTTCAAGGAGCAGACTCCAATTTCAAAACGAGCCGCTGCCTTACTTGTGTCTGGCCACGTTGCCAATCGCTGAGCTGATTCGGGCAAAAAAGCTGGATCGGACGTTTGGTAGGCAACATCTTTGATCAAACCGGAGGGAAAACGCATATCCTGCTTGCACACTTTTTCGCGAAACCCGTTCCTGCTCATTCTTTCCAATTTTGATAGGTGCGCGGTCTGACGAGCTTGCATGAATGCCGCTGCCACGGTGTCAGCCGCCGCATCTTCCTGGTCAGATGCAAGCACTGCGAGCGCTACAAGGAAAATAAGTAAGACCCACGAGATCCGCTTCATCTTATATTCGCCTTAAGACACATTTTTTGTTACCACTCTAGCGACCCCTACAGCTTCGTCAAATACTCCGTCATTTCCTGGGCCGTCCAGTTCATCTCGCCAATCACCTTGCGCCGCAGGACGCCTTTCCGATCAATGATGTAGGTCTCCGGAAACACGTGCGTTCCATAAAGATCATTGCTCCTCTTGTCCGCGTCGCGCACCGTGAGCATGTCCATGCCCTGTTCTTTGATGAAGCGGTGGTAAGCAGAGTCGTCGTCGTCGATACTCACGGCCAGCACAACCACGCCATGATCCCGCATCCGTCGCGACATGGCTACCAGGGAAGGCGTCTCCGCGATACAAGGCCCGCACCAGCTGGCCCAGAAATTCAAGACGACGGTCTTTCCGCGCAACTCGCTGAGCGTAACCTTCCGGTCCACATCCTGCACCGTAAAGTCCGGAGCCACCGTGCCAATCTTCGGCGGAGCCGTGCCGCTGTTGCAGCCGGAGAAACAGAGCACTAAAACTAACGACGAAACCAGAATAGGAGCGGATCGCTTCACAAGTCCTATAATAACGAATCCGCCCATGATCACGCCTCCACCGGAAGTACCCTATCCCGCCGTTTCCGTCATCATCCCGGCGCGGAATGAAGAAGACAGTCTCGGAGTGTGCTTGGAATCGCTGGTTCAACAACAGGGAATTGCTTTTGAGATCATTGTCGTCGACGACCATTCCACCGACCGCACCCGCGAAATCGCCACTTCGTTCCCGCAAGTCAAGGTCATCGAAGCCGACCCGCTGCCGCCGGGCTGGACTGGGAAGGCAAACGCCGTAACCTGCGGAGCGCGCGAGGCACGCGGATCATGGCTGCTATTCACCGACGCCGATACCGTACACAAGCTGGGGTCTCTAGCGCGAGCCGTGCGCGAAGCGACCGAGCGCGGCGTAGCACTACTGTCCTATTCTCCCGAGCAAGAAGTCCACAGCTTTGTCGAAAAATCCGTAATGCCGGTCATCTTCGCCGAACTGGCCAGCCGCTACAAGCCCGCCGAAGTCAGCAACCCTAACAGCGAAGCGGCCGCCGCCAACGGGCAATACATTCTGATCTCTCGCGCTGCCTACGACGCGATTGGTGGGCACGCCGCTGTCGCTGGCAGCCTCCTTGAAGATGTCGAGCTGGCCCGCGCCGTGAAACGCAGCGGCCAAAAGATTTTCTTCCGTCTAGGCACCGATCAGGTCCGCACCAGAATGTATCGAACCACGACCCAACTGATCGAAGGATGGACAAAAAACCTCGTGCTCCTCTTTCCCTCCCCAATTCAACTCGCCAGTCTTCGTGCCGCTGAATTCACAGCCATTTGGACCAGCGGCCTACTCGCTCTCGCGTTTTTCTGGCGAGGAAATCTAGCACTTGCCGCCTGCGCTGCCCTCCTCTGCGCCACCCTGAAGCTCTTCTTCTTGCGCCGCATCTTCCGCGCTCATTTTGCTTGGGGCTCGAACATTCTCGCCATTTTTGGCCTGCCGTTTTTTGCCTACCTTTTGCTCCGCTCCGTCATCTCATATCGACAAGGCCGTGTCGCCTGGAAGGGCCGCAATTACCCCGGTTCCGCAGCCTCCTGATAAGCTTCACATACGGCATTTGAAAGAGCCTTCATGAGTTCCATCGTCTACCTAACCCGCAAAGCCGAGTTTTCCTCCTCGCACCTTTACCACAACCCAGCCTTCTCGCCGGAGGAGAACCAGCGCGTTTTCGGCAAGTGCAACAATCCCAACGGTCATGGGCACAACTACGTTCTTGAGGTCACCGTAAAAGGGGAAGTCGATTCCACCACGGGCTTCGTCGTCGACCTGAAGAAACTCAAAGATCTTATGCACCAGGAAGTCCTCGATGCCCTCGACCACCGCTTCCTCAACAAAGAAATCTCCGAGTTCTTCACCCTGATCCCGACCACGGAAAACATTGCCATCGTTTGCTGGCAGCGTCTGGCTCCCAAGCTCACAGCAGCCCAACTCCACCGCGTTCGCATCTACGAAACGCCGGATCTCTTCGCCGATTTTTATGGTGAAGCATGAAGGTTTACCTGACTCGGCGCTACGGCTTCTCCGCCTCACACCGTCTCCATAATGACGCTCTCTCCACCGAGGCGAACCGCGCCACTTACGGCAAGTGCAACAACCCGCACGGTCACGGACACAACTATTTCATCGAGATCACCGTCAGTGGTCCTGTGGACCCAATGACCGGCATGGTCTGCAATCTGGCTGACCTCGATGGCTGGGTGCGCGGAAACCTGATCGAGCGCTACGACCACCAGGATTTGAACCACCTGACAGAATTTGCCGAAAAAGTGCCCACCACAGAAAACCTGTGCGTGGAGATTTACGAGCTTCTGCATCGCGGCTTCAAGAAAGCTCATCTAGTTAAAGTGCGGATTGAAGAAACGATGATGAATTCGTTCGAATACAGTGGCGAGTCCCAGCCCTAGCGCGACTCGCGGGAAGGTCCCAACAGTGAGTATCAGCAGCGAAACCAGCCTGACCAGTGCCAGCTACGAAGATCTGATGCGGG
>JAYTQD010000160.1:0-12296 GCA_043746935.1 Acidobacteriaceae bacterium
CAGAACGAATGGTCCTCCCCCGCCCAAAATCCCTAAAGTCCCGCCGATATTCGCCGATCACCGATCTTGGAGACGTTGCGCTTCAGCGTTTTTTGGCGGAATCGGTAGCGCTGGTGTCAGCACCGACGCTCTTCGGGCCAGGGTCTTGGAAGTTCAAGGAGCCATGAGAATGCTTCATTTTGCTAACCCATTGGTCGTTGCTAGGGTGAAGTCTGGTTCGCGCCGGACTGGCCGCCTCTTGCTTGTGTTTTTGCTCTTTGCGGTGACGCGATCACAAGCCGGCGCGACCATAGCTACGACCACAGCTACTGCCACAACACTGTCCATATCTCCTGGAACTTCTGTGACGGTCGGCACACCCATAACCCTGCAAGTCACGGTGGATGCGGGAGGAACCCCCGTGACCCTGGGCACTGTGACGTTTTACGACGGCACCAGCGTGCTGGCCGCTGTGCAGGTTGTCGGCAAAGGCGTCGCCTATACCCACGGTACCGCCAACTTTAAGCTGTACCTGGGACCGGGCACACACAACGTGAAGGCCGTCTATGGAGGCACGAGTCTGTACGCGCCCAGCATTTCCTCGACCGCCACCATCGCGGTCGTCCTGGCGTCGCCCACCGCAACCACCACCACGATCTCCGCCACGAACAGCCCCGGCAACTACACGCTGGCGGGGAAAGTCACGACCGGCAGTTCCATCGCGCCCACGGGAATGGTTTCCTTCCTCGATCAAACCAATAGCAACTTCGTGTTGGGTTCTGCGGCGCTCAGTGCGGCCTCACAGATCAATAGCTGGCCGATCTTTACCACACAGCGCACCGCTGGTTCCACTTACGGCGTAATCGTGGCGGACCTGAACGGGGATGGTATTCCGGACCTGGTCACCACGAACTACGGCGGCACCACCATCAGCGTTCTGCTCGGCAATGGAGACGGAACCTTTCAGACGCATGTGGACTACGCCGTGGGCACATTTTCTTTTGGGCTGACAGCGGGCGACCTCAACGGAGACGGAATCCCGGATATCGCGGTCGCCTCCGGCATGACCAACTTTGTCACCGTGTTTCTCGGCAATGGAGACGGAACCTTGCAAGCCGGGCAAGCTTATGACACCAGGGGTGTTGCGGAATACGTCGTGATGGCGGATTTCAACAACGATGGCATTCTGGATTTGGCTACATGTTCGGCCAGCGTTGGTTCAGTGAGCGTGCTCCTCGGCAACGGGGACGGGACCTTCGCCGCGCAACACACCTTTGGCGTGAGTGTCTTTCCTGACGGCCTCGCCGTTGGGGACTTCAATCACGATGGGAATTTCGATCTGGTCGTTTCGAACAGTTCCGTCAATACTCTGAGCATCTTCCTAGGCAAGGGCGATGGGACCTTCCAGGTGCAGACCGACTACCCAACCGGCCCGTCCCCGACCAACATCGCAGTCGTGGATTTGAATGCCGACGGAAATCCGGATCTTGTCGTCTGCAATTCGGTTGGGTTCAACATCAGTGTTCTGCTGGGAAATGGCGACGGAACCTTCCAGGCCAAGGTGGACTATTCCGGGTTGAATGGCCCTTGGGGGGTAGTCGCCGCCGATGTCAACGGTGACGGCATTCCCGATATGGTGGTCACGAGCCCCGCCACCCGGGTTGTCGAAGTGTTCCAGGGAAAAGGGGACGGAACCTTGCTCGCTCCCGTATCCACTCCCACGGGGTCATCGAACTACCTCCTGGCTTTGGGAGACTGGAATGGCAATGGTGTAATCGACCTTGCCGTACCGGACATCTCAACCAGCACGGTTTCCGTGTCGCTAGGTTCCGTTTCAGCAACAGCAACCTTGGCCGGGGTCTCCGTGCCCGGCGGCGGGCCGCACAACGTTGTTGCCGGTTATGCGGGAGATACGAACTCAGTCCCGAGTGTCTCCGCTCCCATCAGTCTGACCGGAACGCCGTTTGTGACCACGGTGGCTTTGAGCGTTGCTCCAACCTCGGGGTCCCCGGGGCAAACGTTTGTTCTGACGGCGGATATCTCTCCTTCGAGCAGTTCTGGATTTACGGCCGGCGGCACGGTTACGTTTTTCGACGGCGGCGTCGTTTTGGGATCGCCGGTCAATGTGGTCAGCGGTTCCGCGATGCTCAGTAGCAATACTTTTACCAGCGGCACGCACTCCATCACGGCAACCTACTCCGGGGACGCCAACTTTACCGGAGGCACCACAGCTTCCCCCACCGTGATCACGGTTTCGACTCCCCAGACCATTACGTTCCCGGCACCGGGCCCGGTGACCTACGGTGTGGCCCCGCTCACGCTGAGTGCCACCGCAAGTTCGGGGCTGACGGTCACATTCAGCGTCGTTTCTGGACCGGCGACGGTGTCGGGCACGACCTTGACAATTCTCAGCGCAGGCAGCGTGGTGGTTCAGGCGGACCAGGCCGGAGACGCCACCCACACGGCGGCAGTGCCAGTGCAGCGCACCCTCACGGTCAACAAGGCGACGAGCACCTTGGCGCTGTCGGCTTCGGCTGCCAGCGTGAATCTGAACTCCAACGTGACTTTCACCGCGACCGTCGCTTCAGGAAGCCTGCCAGCACCGACGGGTATCGTTACCTTTTTCGACGGCTCGACCCAGTTGGCCCCTGTTCCGGTCAACGCGTCAGGAGTCGCCACCTACAGCACGACTTCCCTGGCTGCCGGTACACACTCCATTACGGCCACTTATGCCGGGGATGCAAACTTCACCCCAAGCAGCTCTTCCCCCGCCGTCATTGCCGTCATCACATCGCAGACCATAACGTTTCCGGCGCTCAGCCCGGTGACCTATGGCGTAGCCCCGATCACGCTGAGCGCCAGCGCAAGTTCGGGACTGCCAGTCACATTCAGCCTGGTCTCCGGGCAGGCGACACTCGTGGGTACGACACTGACGATCCTGGCTGCGGGTGGCGTGGTGATCCAGGCCGACCAAGCTGGAGACGCTACTCACCCCCCAGCCCCAGCGGTTAGGCGCGGTCTTTTCGTCAACCGGGCACCCAACGCCGTCGCCCTTGCATCCTCTGCCGCCAACGCCCGTCCGAACACCAGCCTCACCTTTACGGCAACCGTGTCGGCAGGGAACCTGCCGACGCCAACTGGCAATGTCATCTTCCTCGACCGTACTCAGCAGTTAGCCAGTGCCGCCCTCAACGGCGCAGGAGTCGCGACGTATACCACGTCATCGCTGACTGTGGGTTCGCACTTCATCGTGGCCTACTATAGCGGGGATGCCAACTTCCTCCTGGCTACGAATTCCCTGATACAGACGGTGGTAGGGCCAAGCTACTCCGTTACCCCCAATCCGGCGGCGCTGACCGTCAAGCTCGGCCAGATCGCGACTTCGACCATCACGATCACTCCGGTGGGAGGATTCCAGGGACAGGTTTCGTTGACCTGCGGCGGCGCGCCCCAGATTGCCACCTGCTCGCTGGCCCCGGTGACCGTGGTGTTGCCTGGAGATGATCTGCCGCACACAGTGCAGTTCACCCTGAAGACTACGGTTGTGGCTCCTTCTTCCGCCGGGCTCGCTGGCGTGTTGCCGGCCGGTTTTTCCGGTTACGAAACAACCCTGGCTCTGTTTTCTCCGTTTGGTCTCGTCGCTTTGGTTTCGGCGCGGCGACGGAAATTCATGCCCCGGCTTTACCGTTCGCGCGGTGTGCGGATGATTGCGCTGGCCGCTCTCCTCCTGAGCCTTGCTGGCTGCGGCGGTGGGCATACGGAGCCTTTCGGCAACTGGACCATTGTGATGACGGCCACTACCGCTGGGGGAGGCGCCCCGCGCAACGCTACCATCAACCTCACGATTACTCCGTAGAGAGAAATTCCGTAGACCGAACGGGCAAAGTAAAAGGCTGGCATCACTGCTTTCGGTAGCGGACAGACAAGCCCCAAGACGGGCCGGGAACTCCAGTCGTCTAGCTTCTTCCTAAATACTTGCCAACCAGGGTGGCGCAGGTCTCGACGAATTCTTGTTCTGTTTTTGTAAACGTACCAGCGAAATAGCTTTCGATGTCGAGTTCCGCCGCGAGCTTGTTTTTCACGAAAATGGGAACAACAATCTCGCACTTCACCATAGCCGATCCCGAAAGATAACGCGGGTCTTTGGCAACATCATGCACGACCACAGTCTGTCCGCTGGTAGCTGCCGCGCCGCAGAGTCCCGTGTCGAGCGGAATCCGCGCATTGGGCGTGAAGCTGCCCACGAAAGGCCCAACCAACAGGATGCCCGGGTCCACCGAGCTGACGAGATAAAAGCCTACCCAGTTATAACGGGTCATCTTTTCGTGCAGGCGCTGGGCGATACGCTCCATGACCGACGTGGCCGTGGGAGCGGTACGGGCAAACTCCGTGAATTCCGAAAGCAATTCTTCGTGCGCGGGCGTCATGGATTGGCTTCGTGCTGCTGTTCATCCTATCGGGTTGCGAGGTTCTGGAGAAGTTCAGCGGATGGTTCGTCCTGCGGGAGCGCCGCCGTCCCTGGCGCTGTGATGCGAGGGCTGCATCACGCTTAGCTTCGGTCAAATTTGTTTGCGATATACGGCAAAGCCCGAGCGCTCTGCGACCTTGTCGTAGAGCTTCATTGCCGTCAAGTTGCTTTCGTGGGTTTGCCAGTAGACACGGGGCGATCCGGCGATTTTGGCTTGTTCATAGACCGCTTCGATCAGGGCGCGGCCAATGCCCTGGCCTCGGGCTGCCTCATTGGTGTAGAGATCTCGCAAATAGCAGTCTGGCGCGATGTGAATGGTGGATTGGTGAAAAAGATAGTGCGTTAGGCCGAGAAGTTGCCCATCTCTTTCCGCCACCAGCGCATGCACTGGCTCATCTGCGTCAAAGAAACGCGACCACGTCATCTGCGTAATCTCAGTGGGAAGCGCCGGACGCCCGTAAAAAAGGTTGTAGCCTTCCCACAATGGCATCCACTGTGCGAAATCCGCGGGAGTTACAGAACGAATCGTCATCGAAGGGGATATCGGATTGGATATGGCGTTATTGCGCAGCCACGATTGCGATCTCGACCTTGTAGTCCGGTGCAGCCAACTGCGGACTCGCGACCGTGGCGCGCGTTGGCGTTGCTCCCGGCACAACCCAGGCGTCCCAGACGGCATTCATTTCGGGGAAGGTCGCCATGTCCGTGAGCCAGATGGTGGCCGACAAGATCTTGCTCTTGTCGGTTTTTGCTGCCGCTAGCAGGGCATCAATCTTAGCCAGGATGTCTTGAACTTGTTCCGTCACGGTGCCGCCTTTCGCTCCCGAGGCAATTTGGCCCGCCAGATACACCGTTTGATTGTGGATGACCGCTTGGGACATGCGTGGTCCGGTTTGCACGCGTTCAATCGACATTAATTTTCTCCAGGAATTCATTCTATGTTTTGCGGGAATCCTTTGGAAGGACTCGCGGCGCGGGCAGCAGGGGATTTGTTGGAACTTCCTATAGGATGACCGGTGGGACAGCCGAGGGCGGCCGTCCCGCGCAAAACCTGTTACTTCTTGCGTTCGTCGCGCGCGATCACACCGTCTTTGATGAATACGATCCGATGCGCGTATTCGGCGATGTCGTGTTCGTGGGTTACGAGGACGATGGTGTTGCCTTCGGAATGTAGGCGGTCGAACAGAGCCATGATTTCAAGGCCGGTTTGGGAGTCGAGGTTGCCGGTAGGCTCGTCGGCCAGGATGATGGACGGCCGGTTCACCAGGGCGCGGGCGATGGCGACGCGTTGGCGTTGGCCTCCGGAGAGTTCATTGGGCTTGTGGCTCATGCGCGATTCCATACCCACGGAAATCAGCGCACCCTTGGCGCGCTCGACGCGTTCGACGGCGGGGATGCCGGCATAAATGAGCGGCAGCTCGCAGTTGTGCAGTGCGGTGGCGCGCGCGAGCAGGTTAAATGTTTGGAACACAAAGCCGATTTCTTTGTTCCGAATGCGCGCCAACTCGTCGTCCGTGAGTTCGCTGACACGCTGCTGATTAAGCCAGTACTGGCCTTTGCTCGGGGAGTCGAGGCAGCCGATCAGATTCATCAACGTGGATTTACCGGAGCCGGACGGGCCCATGATGGCAACGTACTCGTTGCGCTCGATGCGCAGGTTGACGCCGCGTAGCGCGTGCACCTGCTCGGAGCCCATTTCGTAGGTCTTCCAGAGGTCCTCCGTGAAAATCATGGAAGTCGCGGGTGGTGCGTTGACGCCTGGTGAACTCATGCGAATGACCTCAGCGGTTGCCATCTGGTGCTCCTGTTCTTTTTATCACGTCTTCCATTACGCCTTCGGAAAGCCTGCTTCTTTGGACGTGGGATGCGCTGGAACGTTACTTACGATGCCTCATCTTCTTTCTTAGGGGCGGCATTGTCGATCTTGACGCTTACACCCTGGCGAAGGGTGCGCAGGATTTTGTAACTGCCGGTCACAATTTCATCGCCTTCTTGCAGGCCGCCCTTCACTTCGATATCGGTAGCGCCGGCAATACCCGTCTCCACGGGCACGAATTTCGATTTCTTGTCGCGGATGACGAACACGCCCTGGAGTTCATTTTTCTTGTTTTTCAATGGTGCCGTGGCCGCTACGCTAGCCGTTTTCTTATCTTTATCTTCCACCAAATCAGACGGATCACGCACGGTCAGGGCTTGAATCGGAATCGTTAGCGCCTTGGAACTCGTAGCCGTTGTGATCTTCGCCGTGGTGGAAAGGCCGGGCCGAAGATTGTCGGGAGGATTCGTCAGCGTGACTGTGACTTTGAAGTCTTTGGCTTCCTGACTGGAGCCGTTGGTTTGCGAAGTGGCGACGCCGGTGGAGCGGACGAGGGCGTTATCTCCGATTTCAGTAACCGTGGCTTTGAAAATCTGCCGCGGGAAAGCGTCGATGGTGACGTCGGCGGGCTGGCCCAGGCGGACATTGACGATGTCGGTTTCGTCGACACGTACTTCCGCGGTGATCACGGACATGTCGGCGACGGTCATCAGCGTGCTGCCCGGGGAATTCTGGATGCCGATGACAACGCTTTCACCCTCACGGACGGGAAGGTTGGTGACGATGCCGTCAAAGGGCGCGGCGTAGGTGGTCTTCTGCAAGACATCAGAGGCGCGGGTCAGGTTGGCGCGAGTTTGTGCAATGTGTTTGTCAGCGGAGTCCTGCTGGGCTTTGGCCTGTGCCACGCGGGCTTTGGCTTGCTCCAGGCCGGCTGCTGCGGTCTCCCACGCGGCCTTCTTGATGTCGAAATCAGCCTTGGAGATGAGCTGATCTTTGAACATGCCCTGGGCGCGGTCCCAGTCCAGTTGAGCGCGGGTGAGGTCGGACTGGGCACGTTTTTCGTCCGCGACAGCGGTTTTGGAAGCGGCGCCCGATGCCACGAAATCGGTTTCGGAGGCTCCCAGCGAGGCTCGGGTGGCGGCTACGTCGGCGGCGGACTGTACGTTTTCGAGCTGGGCAAGAAGCTGGCCGCGCTTGACGTGTGCCCCTTCTTTTACAAAGAGATGCGTGATCTTGCCGAAGGCGTTAGCGCCGACGTTAACGTAGGTCTTCGGTTTAATTTCGCCCGAGGCCGTTACGACGGACGAGATGTCTTGACGCTGCACCTTGCCGGTTTGGACGGTGACGATATTCTTGCGGCTGCCGTAGACAGTCGCCCCCACAATGCCCAAGAGGACGAGAACTGCGACCGCGCCAATCAGTACTTTCTTCCAAGTCTTCATGCGCCTTCCTAGGGTACGGAGCTGGGGGTGGCCAAGTTCCGGGAATCTTAAGGGTTAAAGATGGTCTTTACCAGTTCTCTTAAATTTTGTCATTCTGAGCGAAGCGAAGAATCCCCACATCCTTGAACAAACCACGCACTCTCCAGCTTTCTCACCGTTGCAGCGTTCAGCAAGAAAGCTTGCAAGTACAGTTTCCTCTACCAGCACCCGGGGATCCTTCGCTAGGCTCAGGATGACAAGTTAGAGAGAATTGGCTCGGTCATTTCTGAAATTTGGCGCCGCGCCTCGGCCCACGGAATCGGTTTCACTTTGCCCGAATCGAGTTCTTCAATACGGTGCGCGATCTCCAGGCTCCAAGCTTGCTCAACGGACGGGTCCACTGTGTCATCCAGACTTTCGAGCAGGGAGCCGGTCAAAGCGGCCCGAGCCTGTGCCGGCAGCGCGAGTGCCTGTTTCAGCAATTCGGAGACTTCGGGACTCATGGGGCTATTTTACCTGTAAGAGCAAACTGTTGCTGGGTGTGCCAGTTTCCGGATAGCCGACGATACACCAAGAATCATTGCCATCCGCGTGCAACGGGCTGCACAGGCTATAATTACGCGCACGCATGGCCTTGAGCTCTGGCACGAAACTCGGACCTTACGAAATCCAGTCTCTCCTGGGCGCAGGCGGAATGGGCGAAGTCTATCGCGCCACGGACACTCGCCTTGATCGTGTCGTGGCCATTAAGGTCCTTGCCTCTCATCTTTCGTCTTCTCCCGAACTGAAGAAGCGCATGGAGCGCGAGGCCCGCGCCATTTCGTCGTTGAATCATCCCAACATCTGCCATCTCTACGACATCGGCTCCCAGGATGGCGCCGATTTTCTGGCAATGGAATACCTCGAAGGCGAAACGCTGGCCGAGAGATTGCGCAAAGGCGCACTGCCTCTAAGTGAGATTTACAAGATCGGCATTGCCGTTGCCGAGGCGCTGGCATTCGCGCATCGCAGCGGCATCGTCCACCGCGATCTGAAGCCGGGCAATATCATGCTGACCCCGGGTGGCGCGAAGTTGATGGATTTTGGGCTGGCAAAACCGTTGGGTACACAGGCTGTAGCTTCGGGATCCGGAACCGCGCCGCCCTCGTTCACAGCGATGCCCACGATGAGCGGGCTAAGTCCGCTGAGTCCGCTGACCACGGCGGGCAGCATCATTGGCACGATCCAGTACATGTCGCCGGAGCAGATCGAAGGGAAAGAGGCCGATGCCCGCTCCGACATTTTTGCATTCGGCACCGTGCTCTACGAGATGGTGACGGGGAAGCGGCCATTTTCGGGCAAGAGCCAGATCTCGCTGGCATCGTCCATTCTGGAGTCGGACCCGCAACCGGTGAGCGCCCTCAAGCCGTCCACGCCGCCTGCGTTTGAACATGTGGTGACCACGTGCCTGCAGAAGAATCCGGAGGAACGTTTTCAGACGGCGCACGACATCAAGCTGGAACTGCAATGGATTGCGGCGGACAAATCAGCTCCTGCGGTTGCCACCGCGCCGTTCGTTCCTGCCCGCGTCCGCGAGCGGATGGGCTGGGCGGCAGGCGTCGTGGCCGCAGTTCTCGTGGGCGCGACCGCTGGCATGTTCCTCTACCATCCGGCTCAAACGGCACCAGCCATCCGCGCCGCCATTAATCCTCCCGCAAACGCCACTCTCGACTTGGTCGGCAATTTCGCCGGACCGCCCGTATTGTCGTCCGACGGCGCCCGGATCGCCTTCGTCGCCAACTCGGACGGCAAGAACATGATCTGGGTGCGTCCCTCGAATGCGGCGGAAGCGCATATCGTCGCCGGAACCGAGGGTGCAACCTTTCCGTTCTGGTCGCCCGATAACCGCTCTCTCGGCTTTTTCGCCGGGGAAAAGTTGAAGACGATTGACCTTAACGGCGGTTCGCCGCTGGCCGTCTGCGACGCCCCTTTTGGCCGCGGCGGTACCTGGGCCCCGGACGGAACAATTCTGTTCGCTCCCGAGTCGCAATCGCCCATCGTGCGGGTCAGCCCCAGCGGAGGAACTCCAGTTCCAGTCACCAAGCTCGACACGGCGGGGTCTTCGCATCGCTGGCCATTTTTCCTCCCCGACGGGAAGCATTTTCTCTACCTGTTCGTCGACGCCAGCAATGGGGCAAGGGATGCCGTGTATTACGCGTCGGTGGACGGCCGCGAAAAAAGCAAGCTGCTTTCATCCCAATCGAACGCCATCTACGCCGATGGCTTTCTCCTGTTCATGCGTGGCGGCCAGTTGATGGCGCAACCGTTCGACCCCGCCAAAGGAACGCTGAGCGGAGAGATACAGAACCTGGCCAGCGGAGTGCTGGAAGACGCCAGCACCTGGCACATGGACGCCTTCGCCGCCAGCAACGGGCTACTGGTCTTCAGCAATGGCGGGACTGGCGATCAACAAATGGTTTGGCTGGACCGCAGCGGAAAGCAGGTTGGGACCGTGGCCAGCAAAGTTACCAACCTGGTAACTGCCAAGCTGTCCCCTCAAGCCGACCGCATCGCTCTCGAAATTGATAACGGCGCCGGCAACCACGACATCTGGGTGTACGACATGGCCCGCGGCGTGCAAACCCGGCTTACCTTTGGATCCGTTCTGAACAGCTCCCCCCTGTGGTCGCCCGACGGCAAGTGGATTGTCTACACGGCGGCCACGGCGAGAGCAAACTGGCAAGCTGGCAAGCTCTACCGCAAACCCTCCGACGGAAGCGGCGCGGAAGAGCTCCTGCTCAGCGATGACCAGATGCTCACTTCTACTGATTGGTCACGCGACAGTAAGTATCTTCTCTATTCCCGCGGCCCGTCGGGACAATACCCGGAGATTTGGGCCTTGCCGCTGGAGGGCGAGCGCAAGCCGTGGCTGGTGGTGCCGCGCAGTGCCCCAGGCTCCTACGCTCAAGACGGTTGTCTCTCCCCGGACGGCCACTGGCTCGCCTACACGTCGGGGGAATCCGGCGTTCCGGAAGTGTACGTGGCGACCTTCCGCGGCGGACAGGCCAAGTGGCAGGTTTCCACTAACGGCGGATCTCACCCGCAATGGAGCCGCGACGGCAAGGAACTCTACTACTTTAATCAGGCCACCCGGTCGGTTGTTGCCGTGCCAGTGAAGGAAATCGGCGGAGGGTTGCAATTCGGCGCCGCTCAGTCGCTCGCGTCAGCCTCGATGAGCAACAGCTCGGGGTTTTTCTACTACGACGTCACGCCCGACGGCAAGAAAATCCTGCTGAATCTGGTGTCGCAGCAGGTCAGCCAATCTGTCACCGTGGTGACCAACTTTACGGTGGGCCTGAAGAGATAAAGAGGACCTCGTCAGCGGGTCTCTGGATTCTGCACAGCGAAACTGGCGAGTTTGGATTGTGCTCGAGTGACGGGCTAACCGGAAACTGTTCCGCCAGTGGGAGGTTTTTGAGGCGCGAGACCGTGCCCCTGTCTTACCCGCGCCACTCGTCCCAGGCGCCGGTTGCGGTATCCTCATTTTTATCGGATTCCTGAAACCCGTCCCGCTGGAGACTCTCTTTATGACGAAGCTATTCCGTAGTTTCATGCGTTCGGTTCGGCTGCTCGCTGCGATTGGTCTTGTCTTTTCCGCCGCAGCTACCGGGCAGGATGTGACCTCGCTCTACGGCGACATGCACTGGCGCATGATTGGGCCGTTCCGTGGCGGGCGGACGGTGGCGGGGACTGGGATTCCCTCGCAGCCCTGCGTGTTCTTGATTGGGGTGAACAACGGCGGCGTATGGAAGACGACTGACTGTGGCAACACCTGGCAGCCGATTTTCGAAGGGCAGACGCAGTCGATTGGAGCGCTGGCCATAGCTTCTTCCAATCCTGAAATCATCTATGTAGGCAGCGGCGAGGGTCTGCGCCGGCCGGATCTCTCCATTGGCGACGGCATTTACAAATCCACCGACGGCGGCAGCACCTGGAATCATCTTGGCCTGCGCGACGGCGAGCAGATTGGCTCAATCCTCGTTGACCCCAGGAATCCGGACCGGCTGTTTGTAGCCGTGCTGGGGCATCCCTATGGTCCGAATCCGGAACGTGGCATCTTCCGCTCGCTCGATGGCGGCCAGAGTTTCACCAAGGTGCTTTTCAAGAACGAAAACGTTGGCGGGATTGATCTCGCGTTCGATCCTCGCGACAGCAACAAGATTTATGCGTCGCTGTGGGCTTCGCGGCGTCCGCCGTGGACGGTGGGCTCGAATTACGAAGGGCCGGGCAGTGGATTATATAAATCCGAAGACGGCGGCAACACGTGGCGGGAGTTGACGAAGGGCTTTCCGGAGAAGCATGGGCGCATCAGCATCGCCATTGCGCCCTCGGATCCCGATCGCATGTACAGCACGGTGGACGTTGCCGACGAGGGAGGCGTCTACCGTTCCGACGATGCCGGGGAGAGCTGGACTCTGGTCAACGACGAGGCGCGCGTGAACGGGCGCAATTCCGATTTCGCGTGGATTCGCGTGCATCCCAAAGATCGCGACACGATATTTCTCAGCAATACCTCCACCTACAAATCCACCGACGGCGGCAAGAATTTCACTGCCATCAAGGGCGCGCCCGG
>JAYTQD010000161.1:0-4649 GCA_043746935.1 Acidobacteriaceae bacterium
TACCACGTGTGTGCGAACTCGCTGGGCGGCTCTGCGCCGCCATTCTTGCGACGGAGTTGTGAATTGAACAGAGGCAAAACCGCAGTCATCGTCGGCGCCCAATGGGGCGACGAGGGCAAGGGCAAAATCGTCGACGTCCTTTCCGAAAACTTTTCCATTGTCGCCCGTTATGCGGGTGGGCACAACGCCGGCCATACGGTCATTATTCAAGGCAAAAAGTCGGTGTTGCAGCTTATTCCTTGCGGCGTGCTCCGCCCTGGACGCCGCAGTGTGATCGGCAATGGGGTTGTGCTGGACCCGATCGCTTTTCTTAAGGAAGTCGCAACCCTGCGCAATAGTGGCATCGCCGTCGATGGCAGCCTCTTCGTGAGCAACCGCGCACATGTCATCCTTCCCTACCACCGGATGATGGAGCTGGGTTCTGAGAATGCGCCCGGACGAGTCAAGATTGGCACCACCTCGCGCGGCATTGGCCCCACTTATGAAGACAAGATGGGACGCCGCGGTCTGCGCGTGGCGGATTTGCTGGACCTGAAGCTGCTGAAGACGCACATCGAAAATGCTTGCGCTGAAAAGAACCAGATCGCCCATGCGCTGTTTAACGGCGACCCGGTGGATCCGCACGAGATGTACCGGGAATATGCGGAGGCTGCCGAGAAGATCCGGCCGTTTGTGTGCGATACGGCAGCTTTGCTGAACCACGCCATTGCCCAGGGCGATTCGGTAATCTTCGAAGGCGCGCAGGGCAGCATGTTGGACATTGACCACGGGACTTACCCATTTGTTACTTCGTCCAGCGCCACTTCGGGGGGCGCGACGATTGGGACTGGTGTCCCACCTACATTGATCGACACCGTCATCGGGATCACGAAGGCCTACTGCACCCGTGTGGGCGGAGGCCCGTTCCCTTCCGAGGATCACGGCGCAATGGGCGATCTCTTGCGCAAGCGGGGCAATGAATTTGGCGCGGTCACCGGACGCCCCCGGCGCTGCGGCTGGGTGGACATCCCGCTGCTGCGTTACTCCAACATGATCAACGGCGTGTCTTGGCTGGTCGTGACCAAGCTTGACGTGCTCGACGGACTCGACGAAATTCCTGTTTGTGTAGGCTACAAGCTGGACGGCAAGACCTCGACGGAAGCTCCCGCGCAATCCAGCGGGTATGATCGCTTGGAATGCGTTTACACCAAGATGCCGGGCTGGAAAACATCTACTGAAGGCATCACGAAGTTCGATAAACTGCCGCTCACTGCGCGCGAATATTTGGCGTTCCTCGAAAAGGAAACGGGGGCGAAGATCGGTATGATCTCGACAGGCCCGGACCGGGACCAAACGATTTACATGGATGAATTTCTGGCGGTCTTGCCGGGCAAGTAACCCAGCTTGTCATCCCGACCGGAGCAGTTGTTTCGCGAAGCGAAGCAACTGCGAAGTGGAGAGCCTGCCCTGAGCTTGCCGAAGGGGACCTGTTGTTGCTTTTGCCCGGGTGGCCCATTCAAGCCTTCTTTTGGCTTGAGTGGGGCAGTTCGCGGACTTAGAGTTTAATTTAAGGAGTGGCTCGATCATGGTAGTGCTGTCGGTAATTTGGATAGCGAAACCCGGACAGGAAGCCCAAGTCGCGGAACTTTTTGGCAAACTGCAAGAGCAGTCGAGAAAAGAACCGGGTTGCCAGATGTACCAAGTACACCGCCACCGCACCGAGCCACGGAGATTCTTCCTCTACGAGCAATACAAAGACGACGCTGCGCTGGAAGCCCACAAGAGTGCACCGCATTTTCTGGAATACGCGAAGAAGACTCTGCCTAGGATTGCGGATCGGATTGAAGGGCAGCTTTACAGCCTATTGGACTAAAGCTGGTTTGGCACGAGTTCTGGTGCAATCGCCTGATTTCAACATTCACCTTTGGGAACTCGTCCTCGCGCCATGGTGTCTGATCTAGCATGAAGCGACGTTTAGCTATCGGCATCTCTGTCATAGTCGTTCTCGCGCTTGTGGGGGCGCTTCCTATCGCAAGACGCTTTCGTTTAGCGGTCCTCACACCCTCCGAACTTGCGGCGAAGCAGCTTACACCACCTGCACCACCAGATGACAGCTGCGATCAAATCCAACGTGCTCTTGCGGGTTACACCAGCCAAAACCCGGTCAGAAGTGCGAATCCGTTTAGCGCGGACGATGTCGCCATATATAGGGGGATTCTTGAACGCTGGAACTCAGGTTCTCCTGGCCTGTTGAACGTGTCAAATAGAACATATCCAATTGAGCGCGAGTTCTCGGATTGCGGCTGTTTAAAAGACATAGAGTTGCAGAGCATCACGAATGCCGCTAATTCGTTCCGCGTCCTGACAAGAAGCCTACTGGGCGGAAAGGACATCAAGCTCGTCGACGCGGATAGACAAGCCGTGATTGTCCGGAGCAACGACCCGAGCAAATCCATTCGTGAGGACGAGTCGGTCGAAACTGCTGTAAATGGGGCCTTTTCCACTGGTCTCTTCTCCATGTCGGAAGTCGCGTTCGACAAGAGGCACCGCCGTGCACTAGTAAGCTACAGCTTTGTGTGCGGCTCACTTTGTGGGAGCGGAGGTGTGTGGCTTTTTGAAAAGGTAGATGGCGTGTGGAAGAAATCAGATCGTGTCTGTGGTGGGTGGGTTTCCTAGGTCAGCCCTATTGTTGATAAATCGGACGGGTGGCGGACCCTTGCAGGGGGTTTTGATTTCTATTCCACAAAAGGAACACCGGGTGCCCCGTCCTTGCGTTTTTTGCAAGGGCGGGAAGCGACGCGGTCGACCCAACGCCAGGATTCAGTTGTAAAGTTCAAACTGCGTTTACCCTAAACACCCGCGGTGCAAGCAGCGCCGCTCCCGCCCTTTGCTTCGCAAAGAACGGGGCCTTTGTGTTGGTCGTGCCAGCAAAGATCAAGGGCCAACGGCTCTGCCACCCGCCTGACAAGACCGATGACGTCTATTTTTTTTAGGCAGCCATCGAAAAGCCCACTATAGGCAACGCAGAACATGACAAGTCGCGCTCGGCAGTGGACGCCGAGCGAAAGAACGCGAAGTACACCACTACCCCAGATCGCATTGTGGTCGCTCAGTCGGGCGATATGGCCTACGAATATGGAACTAGTCACGGAGCCTTCGATGAAGTCAAGAGTGGCAAACATCAGGACTTCACCGCGGCATACCTTCGCGTTTGGAAGGCTGCTGACGGATCGTACAAAGTTGCCGCGGCGATGTTCGAAGAAGAAGGAAAGCGATAACGACCGGACTGGCCGTTCCGATTGGTAAGGCCTCCTTGTTGGCGGCTGGCCGACCCTTGCAGTGGTTCTCATCTCTGAGGCTCGAGAACCTGGGTCGGCCACCCGTCAGAAAATCTACTTCCCCTTATCCGCCATCAATACGCCGCCAGTGGCGTAGCTCTCGCGGGAGACTTCCACAAACGCAACCGTCACCGCTTCCCTCTTCGCTCCCGCTTCTTCTACAAGCGCGTCGGTCAAGCGCTGTGCCAGTTTGCGCTTTTGATCGGCTGTACGGCCTTCGAGCATGGTTACGTGGATCATGGGCATCGGTTGTGTCTCCTGAGAGCCTCGTTACGACCACACGGGCGGGACGCCCGTGCCTCCATTGAGGCTGTTACTTACTTGGCCAGCTCGTAACCGGCGAAGAAGAAGCTGAGTTCAAACCGGGCCGTATCCTCGGCATCTGATCCGTGAATGGCGTTGTATTCGATGCTGGTCGCCCACTTCTTGCGGATGGTACCTTCTTCGGCGTTGGCAGGGTTAGTGGCACCCATGAGTTTGCGCAGGTCGGCAATGGCGTTTTCCTTCTCCAGCGCTAAAACTACAATCGGCCCACTCGACATGAAGTCTGTTAGCGATCCATAAAACGGACGGCTGGCATGGACCGCATAAAATTGCTCGGCTTGATGTTTGGAAATCTCCAGCATCTTGATGGCGAGAATGCGAAAATTGTTTTTCTCAAATTGTTCAATGATGTCGCCGACTGCGTTCCGTTTAACCGCATCCGGTTTCACAATGGTAAAAGTGCGTTGCAATGTTTTCATAAGTCCATTTCCATTCGTCTTTATGTTTCTAAATTACAAAGTTACAAAATTACCAAATTACAAATTCTAGCCTACGCTTTGACGCCCAACACCGAAGCCAGCGTCTCCCCAATATCCGCTGGGGATTTCGCTACTTTAATCCCTGCCGCTTCCAGAGCTTTCATCTTCTCCGCCGCTGTGCCTTTACCACCAGAAATAATCGCCCCGGCATGACCCATACGCCGCCCCGGAGGTGCCGTCTGCCCGGCAATAAACCCGACCACCGGCTTCTTCATATGTTTCATAACGAAATCGGCAGCGGTTTCTTCCGCGTTTCCGCCAATCTCGCCAATCATGATCACCGCTTCGGTTTCCGGATCGCGATTGAAGAGATCCAGTGCATCCACAAACGTGGTTCCGATAATCGGATCCCCGCCAATTCCAATCGCCGTCGATTGCCCAATGCCGCGCTGCGTCAACTGATGCACCGCTTCGTACGTCAATGTCCCTGAGCGCGAAACAATGCCCACCGAACCCTCTTTGTGAATGCGCGCCGGCATAATGCCCAACTTGCACTTCCCCGGGGAAATAATCCCGGGGCAGTTCGGGC
>JAYTQD010000162.1:0-4645 GCA_043746935.1 Acidobacteriaceae bacterium
AGCTCATGTGTCTTTAGATGCAATCAAACATCCGGCCGGAGGAGTGGCGCGCCAGGGGCAGCCGAGCTTCCCTTGGCGCGCCACCGAAGCTTTACCTCCGTGCAACTGAAACATCTAGCGCGCCACCTTTGGCTAAAGTTGGACGATCCTGACGTATCCGAGCTTCAGGTTATCGATAGCCTTCGGGCTCTTGGCTCGATTAATGTTGATCAGCCAAGCGATGCGCTGGAACTTGCATCTCTGTTGCACCCACAGTTTCTCGCACTCAAAGCCGAGTTGCCATTTTTGAACGAGATTTTGGATGGTTTTGCGCTTGCGCGTAGGCTAAGCAGCATACACATCGACATTCCAGATCCTGAGCCCTCTTATGGTGACTATCTGTACCTCCAGCGGGGAAATCATTTTCACAATCGAAAGCGAGTACCTTCCGCGTATTTGGGGTTCGACAAAGTATTCCGTTTGGATACCCCGCAGTTTGCAAGTGCCTGTGCTGTGCAATGGATCGCTCACTCAATGGCGAGCTATTTTCCCAATGCGGCGCGGACCTCTCCATCCGGGGAACAATACCATCCTCTTACCGCGGTCCTCTCAGATGTGGAACGGTGGGCTAAAGATAGTGCCCAGCCACAAGAGCGGGGACACGAAATCTCGGATATCGGTTTTTTCGCCTGGCAGTCTTATTTTTCGACCGAACTTCTAAAGCTTAGCGCCGCTGGCAAAGGTAGCTCCAGGATTTTTGAGGTCGGAATAGCGGCCCGGTACCTCGTTGACGTGAACTCTTTGCTTGGGCAACAGGGAGCTCAAGAGGAGCGTAAGGTCGAACCAAATTCAGCGCCACCCGCTGCTGGCGAGGACGGTCGAAATGCCAATTTAAATTATCCACGCGATTTCTCCGTTCGTAATTTACTGAAGTCGCATTGGAACTACCCCAGGCCGGCTGAGATTCGAAGTCTCAAAACCTTTTGTCTTGCGTTGAAAAATGAAGCAACGCCCGGCCGAGGCCCTCCTCAAGACTATGAGTGCATCCTCATAGCTCTGGCACTTTGCACCGGTCGCAGCATCGCGGAAGTCTTAAATTTCCCCATCAATAGTCCTGCCGAGCAATCGGGTGGTCGATGGGCGACCGACTTCTTACAAGTTGAATTGGTTAGTTTTCGAGTTGGAGACCGTATCAAAAGTACACCGTGGGTGTTCAGAAGAATTCGGGGACTGAGTCCCAATGACTGGATCCGGCTCGCATTGCCGCGGGATCTGTCTGAGGCCATCCTCGCTTCTTTATACGTCACCACGGCTACGCGATTCGAGCACCTTCTTCCGTTGTCTGGGGTGTCTTGGGAGGATCGCTGTTACTCGATGCTCCAGTCAAAACTTTCGATTTCACGAAAGCGCGCTGAACTGCTCGTTCGGGATTTTCTTGGGCGCCAAATCTTTGCCTTGACGACCAACGCGGCGCTTGTAAGGCTCCTTTGCGATCAAACGACGACCGACCAGAAAAACGGCGGCCGGCGCCAGCTGGCATTGTCTTACTACCTCGACTTGCGTCACGGCCGTGTGTGGGAAGCCTATAAAGAGGCCTGCAAGTTGGTGATTTCTTTTGATCGACTACCGGTTGGCCTCGAACAGGATTTGCAAACCGGTCCCGAATCCTTTGGCCTGACTCTCAACCCGTCGCAGTTCACTGCAATTTGTACCTACCTCCTGAAGCGGATACCTTCGGTTGTTGATACCAATACCCTGATCAAAGCCCACAACGGATTTGCGGAATACACACTGTTTCTTCTGATTGCGGCGACAGGTCACCGCAAGAGCCTGACACCCTTTTTTTTCCCATGGGACATATGCCCAGAAGAAAAGCTTGCTTTTATATCGGATAAGCAAGTGACTGGCTCCGAGGCGCGCTTCGTGCCTTTGCCGCAATTGGCAGTCGATCAGTACGTGGCTTATCAAGCGCATTTAGTGGCTTTGGCGGCAAAAATCTCAGATTTGCCGGCTGTTGCCAAGCATGTGCAAGCATTGTTGTCTGCGATGCCTCGGTCTACCGCATACCGTTCCAACTTTGCGCATTGCGTCGAACCGCAATTCAGCCAGTTTTTTTTCATCGATGCGCAGCATCAACCCCAAAGCATCGGCACAAACCGGCTCGATCAGATCATCAACGATAAACGCCTTGTCGTGAATCCTGCAATTTGGAGCCCGCGTGAAATAGAAAAAGCAAAGCTCCGCGTAAGCGTTCGTCGTTTTCGGAACGGGCTTGCGGATTACCTTTGGGGCGCCTTAAAAAGCGGCAGTAAGGTCCAGGCTTGGTTGGGTCACGCCCCAGAACTGCACAGTTTTGGAGAGGCATCCACGTGGAGCGTCCAAGAATGGGCCAGCGAGATTCGCCCCCACATTCAGCTCTACCTCACCGAGCGAGGACTAGTCTACAAATCAAGCCCGCTAACAGAAGCTTTTCAGGCGGGCACAACTGCACACTCGGGCGCGCCGTCAATTTTGATGAGTGCCGCATCATATGAAGGGCGCGCCGTCAGTTCGAAATTTGCTGCCACCCGTGCGCTAAAAGTCCTGCGTCAGATGCTTCCGGAGGATTACCTCGAATTGCAGACCCATGCCAGCCCTGATGCCGATGAGGATGCCGGCAAGCGGCTGGTCATCGACGATATGCTGCAAATACGCATGGCGCAGGAACTGAGAAACCGACTGGGCGGCGATCGACTGGCGCTCGACAAGGTACAAAAAGCGATCAATGAAGAGTTCAGGCGGCTCAGGAAACGAGGCGCGCACGTAACTGCAGCGTCGATCAATCTGTTTCGCTCGGAGCCGGGCCCAGTCTGTGTGGGCTTCGCCAGACACCTGCGCATTGCTTGCGAAATCCGGCGCGCCTGGCTGGAGCGGTGGGTAAGCGAGGGTCTGGGCCGCCCGGAGGATCTCAACCGACCGCCGAGAGAGCGACTGACACACTTGGCCCATCTGGCCATCAGTCTGGTCATTTTCGACGCAACCCTCGATCCGGTTCGCGTCAGGGCACTGGTGCTCGCAGCTACGTCGAAAAACGGACTGTATTTCCATCCCGATACTCTGACCCTGCGTGCAAGGATTACCACTGCGCGCGACATCTATGACTGGCTAATTCTGCCGAGCCCCATCACCTCCGCGCAACTCTTCGGTATTCAACGGGTGGGCACTTCCAGGGTCGTGGAGGACGAAGAATACGGGGTTGTGGAAACGAAGGCAGAGGATGCTGAGCCGAAGACGACCAATGCCTTTTGGAAGAAGATTGACGCAGAGATATCTCTCGTTCTCGCCAGGATGCAGGCGCCAAGATCGACCGGAGCCGTCACCAATATGACCGAGCTTTGCATGGTCTTTCGGCCATGGTGGCATCTTCGACTTCCTGGCGCTCTGTACGCCATCGCCACCGGGGAGCATGTAGGTCCTTCGCCTTCCCGCTCCAGCGAGCAGAGCCTATTTGCGGCGCATGAGCCGCAGCCCTTCGAGGTTCGAACGAGCCCAGTGCCAATGCCTATGCCGCTGCGGTCGGACAAAGCCCAAAAGCGCGTGCTCCTCTGCATCAATAAAATTTTCTCTGACAGCGAAGGAGACCTCAGTAAAACGAAGCGGGCCAATCTGGAAAAAATCCTGAAGGAGCCCTATCCGGAAGAGCTGCGCATGTACGTCAACGAGCGGCCAATCGTCCAACATGCTCTCGGTTTCATTGAGTACCTGCTGGACGTTGGCGGACCCCAACAACCGATCCTGAGATTCAACTCCATCCGCACATACTATTCAAAGATAGTCCCGTTGCTGGTGGAGCGGTGGTGGGACAAGTCAATCGCCGAATGGTCCAGCGCAGATTTTGATGCAGCCTACAGAGAGATCGTGGGCAAGAGCGCCGGCAACCAGGGCGCAACTGCAGGGGTCGAAAGGCTTGATGCACTGAGACAGTTTCATCGCTATTTGCGGGATACTGCGGCGGCGCCCTTCAGTGCGTTCCTATTCCAGCAGAAATCGCAGCCCGCACGTCGCCGCTCCGATGTCGTGACTTGGCGCGCCGTCGAACGCGCGGTCATGGATGTGCGCAATGATCCTTCCATTTCGGACGCAGGCCGGCTTCAGGCCGAGACGATGATCGCCATGGCCGCGGGCTATGGTCTGCGCCACTCCGAAGTTACAGCTCTAACGACGGACTCATTTTTTGGAGAATCGGAGCAACCCCTTGGCCTTGCCATCAATCGCAATCGTTTTGCCGACATCAAGACTTCCGCGGGTCGCCGCATCATCGCCCAGCCACTCATGAACGGCGTTTTAAAGCGAATTGCAGCGGGGGCCTACAAAAGAGCTAAGGCCGCTGAGAAGCCCGACGTCGCTTCAAGCCGCAATGCCCGCCTGATCGACATTGGCGAGGAGAACGCCTTCTGGAGTTATGACCAGTTGGGCCAACGCTGTATTTCCGCGTTGCGCAGAGCATCGACCAGCAATACCACCGTGCTTCATAGCCTGCGTCACACGTTTGCGACGGCAATGATGCTCGAATTGTTCGGGCAGCACTCATCTCCAGCGGCGCAAGCTCCCATCTCGGGCAAAGGTGACGTACCGGTGGTACCAAGACATCGGGCGAGCATGACCGCCCGAGAGCGCCTCATAAGTA
>JAYTQD010000163.1:0-4644 GCA_043746935.1 Acidobacteriaceae bacterium
TGCGCCAGCCGGTAAGACATCTCCGCCAGTACAGCCGTGTCAATCTTAACTCCAGCTCGTTCCATTCTCGCAAGAACGGGCACGAGCGGAAATTCCATCTCTTCATACAGCTTGAGCACGCCAGCATCCGCAGCTTCACGGCGCAGCAAAACGGAAAGTCGTCCCGTAACATCCGCTGCTTCCGCCATATCGCCACTGAGACTCTGGTTGAACCGGCGCAACGCAACATCCGCCAAAGCATGAGACGTGTACGTTGGATCTAGTAGGTAGGAGTACAGCATCACATCATGCCGCACGCCGTTGAGTGGAAAGCCCAACGCCTCGCAGGCATGGAGCGCCGCTTTGTAGTCGTGGATCGTTTTGTGTACACCGGAATCCGCCAGAATCTTTTTCAATTCGTTGGCCGCAGCGTTTTCCGAAAGAGCCACGGTAGTGGCGGTCCCTGCCTCCGCCGAAATACCGATATGGCGCGTTACCACCACCGCCGACTCCGGACTCTCGCTTAAGGCCAGGAAACTCCCCTGCACAGGGCTTTCCTCCGCGGGCTCTACCTCGGCTTCCTCAGACGCGACAACCTCTGCGCCTTCAATGGCAATCGCAAAACATCCCGTCGTTTCAGCCTTCTTGCGCATCAAGCTCACGTCCGCGCCGGACTCAGCGACGGCGTAATGCACATCCCGAATCGCCGGTTCCGGGGTCAGCTCTTTCAACAGCGTCGTAAACTCAAGCTCACCAAAAAGCTTCTGGAGTATCTCGGCATCCGGGCCGGAACTCCGCATGGCATTCGTGTCCAGTTCCATCGGAACGTTCGTGTCAATCGTCGCCATCTGCTTGCTGAACAGGATCGTGTCACGATTATTCAGCAGCGACTCGCGGTAGGTTTTCTTCTCCACTTCCGAGGCGCGTTCGAGAGCCTGCTCCACGGTTCCGAAACGCTGAATCAGATCGACCGAGCCTTTGTCGCCGATGCCCGGCGCGCCAGGAATGTTATCGACCGCGTCGCCACGCAGCGCCATCACATCCACCACGCGCTCGGGAGGGACGCCCAAAATCTCTTCCACCTTGGCGGCATCGCAGATCAAATTGTCTTTCGGCGGATTTAGAATCCATACACTCTTACCCACCAGTTGCAGCATGTCCTTGTCGCTGGACACAATGTAGACGGGCATCTTGCGCTCCGCCGCCTGCCGCGCCAGCGTGCCTATCACGTCGTCGGCTTCATACCGCGTAGCTTCCAAAATTGGAATGCGATAACCTTCCAGCGCGCGGCGAATATAGGGAAGCTGCTGCGCCAGGTCTTCCGGCATGGCCGCGCGGTTGGCCTTGTAACCGTGGTACTCCACTTCGTGAAAAGTCTGGGTCTTGATGTCGAATTTGCGAATGGTGGTGACCTTTTCCGCCTGCTCATCGCGGAATGTAGGCCCCATCACATCAAAAACCGCCGCCAGATAGGGCGGGGCAAAATCTTCGCGCAGTTTCCGCAGCATGTTCACAAATACATACGTGGCCGCCGTGGGAATGCCCGTCCGCGTAGTCATGGGCCGCGACCGCGTCATCGCGTGATACGCGCGGAAGATGAATGACATGGTGTCGATCAGGAAAATAAAGTCTTGGCCCGGAGTATGCGGGAGGACAACCTTGCCGCCGGGAGACGGCGGCGGCTCGGGTGGCAATGCAGAACTCACGCCATTTTCTGAAGACTTAGGATTTGACTTCTTGGTAGGCACCGCCAGAAGTTTAGCAGCAGAGCGTGGATCTAAGCTCGTGAGGATCTAAGCTCGTGTGGCGCGGGCGCCCTCGCCCGCGAAAGCTGTGGACCCAGCCGAAAACCTACTCCACAAACATGCAATCCCCATAAGAATAGAAACGATACTTTTCTTCGACGGCATGACGATAGGCCCGTAGAATGTTCTCCTGCCCTCCAAAAGCACACACCAGCATCAGCAGCGTGGACTCCGGTAGATGAAAATTCGTCAGCATCGCGCCGACGACCCTGAATTCGAATCCCGGATAGATGAAGAGGTTCACCTCACCGGAACCAGCTTCGATGCAGTTGCCTCCACTACGCATCGCCGCATATTCCAAAGTCCGCACGGTCGTAGTTCCAATCGCCACCACCCGCCGTCCAGCAGCGAGCGCACCGTTGATCTTCTCCGCCGCCTCGACGGAAATGACGTACCTCTCTCCGTGCAGCTTGTGATCTTCTACACGCTCCACGCGAATAGGCTGAAATGTACCCAGACCAACATGCAGCGTGATCTCCGCGGTTTCAATACCGCGCTCGCGCAGCCGCGTCAGTATCTCCGGAGTAAAGTGCAGCCCCGCGGTGGGCGCTGCCACGGAACCGCGCGCCTTGGCATAGACCGTCTGGTAGCGGCTCCGGTCTTCCCTTTCGTCTTCCCGTGCAATATAGGGTGGCAGCGGCACGTGCCCCAGGCGCTCCAAGGTTCCAAAAAAATCCGCCACCGGTGCAAACCGTATACAACGCTCCCCAAAACTGCCCCGGGAGATGACCTCGCCCTCCAATTCTTGCGGATCGCCAAACATCAGCCGCTCCCCCATACCAACTTTTCGTCCCGGACGCACCAGGCACTCCCATTCGTTCGGTTCCTCGGAGATTTGCTTAGTCAGTAGTACTTCAATGCGGCCCGCAAGAGTCCCTCTGCGTCCGAACAAACGTGCCGGAAATACCCGCGTATTGTTGAAGACCACCAGGTCGTGAGGACGCAAAAAGCCCGGAAAATCACAAAAACTTCGATCCTCCAGCAAATCAGCCCTGCCGCGCCGGACGTGCAGTAAACGCGACGCCGCCCGGTCCGCCAGTGGCTGCTGGGCAATCCGCTCTGGCGGAAGATCGAACTGAAAATCGGTGACTTGCATGGCTCAGGTCGTCCTGAATTATAGGGTTCCGGGCCTTTTACTGTAAGTAAGTTAAAATTTGCTGTCGAAAATGATTGTCCCGGAAAACAAGGTGCGGTAGGATACGCGGGCACGGGATTTACGATGGTCAACGAGCGCAAAATTCGCGAAGAGCTGGTTCGCTACGCCCATCGGCTGCATAAAGCCGGATTTGTGGCTGCTACGGACGGCAATCTTTCCGTCCGCATGGACTCGCGCCGCATCCTGACCACCCCCACCTGTATGAGCAAAGGCGACCTCAAGCCCTACGATCTGGTAATTGTGGACTATGAGGGGCGAAAGCTCAGTGGTCGCCGTCAGGCCTCCAGCGAGCTTGCCATGCACTTGCTCATTTACAGCATGCGGGATGACGTCCACGCCATTGTCCATAGCCATCCCCCGACGGCCACGGGCTTCGCCGCAGCCGGCATGGCCCTGAATCAACCGCTGGTATGCGAAGTGGTCATGGGGCTAGGATCGATCCCTCTGGCTCGCTATGGCACACCGGGCACGCCGGAGCTAACTGCCTCCCTAGCGCCCTATATTCGCGATTACGATGCCATTCTGATGGCCAACCACGGCGTAGTGGCTTACGGCGAGGATGTGCAGCACGCCTACATGAAAATGGAAACCGTGGAGCACTTCGCCAAGATCGCCTTGGTGACGCACCAGTTGGGCCGCCAGCGCCTTCTGGACGGGCCTCAGCTGGCCAAGCTGATGGAAGCCCGCCGCAGGTATGCCGGAACGACCTCAAGGGCGACTATGCCCCTACAGCCCACCGGCGACTAACCTAAGCTCGACGATTACTTTCCAAAGAACTCACCCATATCCGTAGCGCTGGCCGCGCTACCGGGGAACTCCTTGATTCCAAGGGCTTTCAGCGAAAGTCGCAGCACGCTCTCATGGTGGAAAAGGGTGTCAGAAACGCAACCCTCCACTGGAATCCCGGCTCCCACTAGAACAACCGGTATCCGGCCCCCGCCTCCGTGGCTTTGGTTGACGGTCAGGTGGCTGTCTGCCTTCTTCCCCTGGTCGCAAGCCTCGTCAAATACGACGATAAGCAGGCTGTCACGGCGAAAGGACTCGGTTTCGACCACAGGCTTTAGGTTCTGCTCGAGCCAATGGTCGGCCTGCCGAAGGCTCTCGGGATCGCGGCAAGCAGCCCCCTTGTGTGTACGCGGATTCGTGTGGGCGTCGTTCAGAAGATTGGGGATGATGAACGAATATTCGGGCAGGTGCCCGGCTCGCCAATCCTCGGTAAACTTCTGAAAAGGAACAACTTGATCACGCTGATTCTGGCCGGATGGTGCCTTATCGCCCAGGACGCTTTTGAAGTAAACAAACGGGTTGTGTCGCTTGGCGTAAAGGCCTTGGTTGTCACCCACATAGCCAGCGCTGGGGAGATCTTCAGCGTAGGACTTCCAAGTTTTACCGTGGGAGGACAAAATACTGGCGACGTTCGCGCCGCCGACCGTACCTTTGAAAAGATCCGCGGAAAACCCCGGGAGACCGGTGCCTTTGCGGCCCGCAGTCAGGTAAAAGTAGTTGTTGATCGACGGATGCGTATTGGCGTAATACTGCCTGGCTAGCCCGCCGTGCGCCGCCAGTTGGTTCAGGTAGGGCATATCTGGATTGCCGATGACGTCGTCATAGCTCTGATTCTCTTCAACCACGACGAATACGTGCTGTACCGTCGGCACGGAAGCGGGGTTGCCCTTGCAGGGCGTCTCGGCGTGCGCTAAAAGG
>JAYTQD010000164.1:0-1715 GCA_043746935.1 Acidobacteriaceae bacterium
GGTTCGTCAGAAAAATCTGTGGGTAAGTTCAGGTTCGGGCAGCTTGCCAAGTGAATGATATAAGGCGAGTTCGGTAACTCGGAAGGTGCGGAACCCGTAGGATTTTCTCATAGTGACTTTTGCTTTGTTGTTCAGCCCCTCGATGACTCCGCTGGAAAATTCCTTCCGGGCGCGAAAATAGTTGAGGATGAGTTCGCGGTGGGCGCGTAAAGTTCTGGCGACTTTCTTCAACGGTTCGATGCGGGATCGCATTACTTGGCGGCACCAGTGGTCGAGAAACTTGGCGGCCCACGCGGTGGACTCGTACGTCCAGAGTTGCTGGAAATCTTCTTTGAGCAGATAGGCGCGCACGCTCTGGAGGTTGTAGCGCACCAGATCTTTCAGTTTCACTTTTTGGTTGGGGGTGAGGTTTTCGGGCCGCTTAAGAAGGCACCAGCGGGACTTGGTCAGGACCGGTTCGTAGCCGTCGCTCTTCATTCGTTTGGTTTCGGCCGAACGGACCTCATCGAGCGCCTGATTCACCTTGGCGACAATATGGAACCGATCAAGGATATTGAGGGCCTGGGAACACTTTTCGCGAATCACGCCCAAATAGGGTTTCCACATGTCCGAGCAAACGAACTCAATTTTGGCCGACAACTCCGGGCCGATCATGGCGAAGAATTCCTGGAAGGTCTTCACGGTTCGTTCCTTGCCGATCCACAGTAGCCGGGTGCAACCCAGGTCAATCTGATAGACCAACGTCAGATACTTGTGGCCTTTGGCGTATTGAATCTCGTCCACGCCAATGGCGCGAATCGGTCCCAGGACGCGATACTCCAGCCCCCAGGCGACCAGATAAGCCACCGCGTCGTGAACCTTGTCCCAGGAGGTGCGAAACTCCTGGGCAGTTTCCTTCCAGGAGAGTTTCCGCGCCCAATGTCCCAGGAATTGCATGTGTACCTTGGTCGAGGTGTGTTTCCCCATGCCCCACGGAACTTCTTCGACCACGACGCCGCACTGCCGGCAATCGACCCGCCGCATGCAATAGACCAGAAAGACCAGATAGCCCCAGAATCCGATGAACTCAAACCGCCGCGGCGTGCGAGACTGATCGTAGCCGGGCGCGGGTTGCTGACAGCCCGAACAAATCGCCGCGGATCGTTTCCGCGGGCGGACCGCGACGAGGATGGTTTGTTCGCCTTCATCGAAACTGGCTTGTCCGTAAACAAATCCCGGGATGGGATGGCACTGATTCAAAATTGTGGGAAGGCGCATGGGGTGGATACGAAGATGAAGACTAATTTCAATTCTCCTCCATCGACACCCGCCGCGCTGTTGCCATACTGCCGCGATCTTCCGCAGTGGCCGGAACGTTGGATGGGCGAGGAAAAGGATCTGCCGCCCGGCAGAAACCTGGTCGAATGTTTTATGCCCTTCCTGCTGGAACTGGCTGCGTCAGGTTTGTCAAAAAAGACCATCCAAAGACACGTCGACAACCTCTGGATTCTCGGAGGAGAGATCATCCGAGACTTGAATGAAGATCCTTCGCTGCGGAAGGTCGCTGCGGAACGGCTGATCACCATGGTGATCCACCCGCACGGCGGACCACTGATCCACAATGGCTGGGAAGACGAACAACGATCCTTCGACTCCACTTGCCGGAAGTTCCACCGTTTTCTCACTCAATCCCAGCGCTGAGCCACACCACTTACCCACAGATTCCCCGGACGAGC
>JAYTQD010000165.1:0-4627 GCA_043746935.1 Acidobacteriaceae bacterium
GCTATCCCATGCCGGCCCGTTGCGCGCGGCAGCCAGAGGGTCCATCTTGGGATCATTGCAATCGTAGGGTTCGTGCAGGCCGAAAAAATCGAGGTCGAAGTGCGTGTCGTCAATGCCTTCGTATTTCACCTTGTAGTGCTTCAGCGGTTCGACCGCCTTGAGGCTCAGCCCGTTGGGCAGAGAAAACTCCATCAGCGACTTCGGGCAGGGCATGTGCTGCTGGTTGTCGACGTACAACTGGTCTTCCCACAGGTCGGTGATCTTGTCGTAGAGCGTGACATCGCACATGCACACGCCCAGCATCGGCCGTGTCACCAGATAAATGATGCCGTTGATGTTGGCTTCCGGTACGGCATAGGGCAAGGCGATGGTTTCCACCCACTGCCAGTGCGAATCGGGCTTGAAATGGAAATCGAAATCTTCTGGCTTGATCATTTTTTCCGCTCCTCGTTATTGAAAGACTCCTGACCGAACACATCTTGAAGGTGCTTAGTGAAGCTCATTCTGGGCCATTGAGGCGCTGACTTGCATCGGCGATCCATTGAGGAGACGGTTTGTTTTTATCCAACAAGTACATCGATGCTCGCTCCTTGGGGTACTGCGGTGGTCTCTGCACTTCAGCGACGTATGCTCTTTCGGATATCTTCGTGCAGATAGTCCCCGGTCACCGTATCCAGCGGATAAGCCTCCATGAGCGTGCCGACTCCGCCCTTCCGGGTAGGCGTCTGCCATGACAGCATGGAATGTCCGGTCGGGCAACAGCCGTAGGGAACCCAGTTGTTGTAGGCCAGCGGGGTTGCCGTCGAGGCATGCACGGTGCCTTCGACATCCGTCACCGACAACTCGACGGAGTCCGGGAACATGCCGTTGTGGTTGACCTTGAGCTTCCCTGCAACCGCGCCGATAAGTTTGCCGCCGACGATGGCGTAACCATGCTTGAAGGCGTGCTGTTGCCCATCCGGGCGGCCGGCGTCGAACTCCCAGAGGTTTGCACCACATAGTCTTCGTCGAAGTGGGCGTTCATGTACGACATCATCCGCATGCCGCGCTCGGCGCGTGGTCCCCAACTGTGGTCGTTGGTCACCAGGCAGTTGACCTGGTAGTCCTTGCCACGCACCTTGACCGTGCCCGTCGCCTTGCAGGTCAGGTCGAAATGGTTGGCATAGGCGGTACCGAAGCCGCTGTGCTCGACCGCCTGACCGGTATCACGTTGCGCCATCGGATCGATGTCGGGATCGTGAATGTCATAAGGCTCGTGGATGCCTTTGAAGTCGAGGTGAATCTCGGTGTCATGAACACCAACATAGTCGATTCGGTACTCTTTCGGCGACCTGGCGGTGAATTCCAGTCCATTGGCGAGTTTGAATGATTCGAGGCGTTCCGGAATCTTGAGGTGATTCTGAATATCGATGTAACGCGCGTCATACATCTCGCGCGACTTGCGATCGATGAACTCCACATCGCACAACATGGCGCCGGAGCCGGCGCGAAAAACCATGTAAACCCATCCGTAAAGATTTTCTTCTGGAACGTAGAGCCCGAACCAGTAGGTCTCGCCCCATTCATGAGATACATCCTTCGGAGTGTGGAACTTGAGATCCTCCTGCGTGATCACTGCTGCCTCCTGTTGTTTTAGTTATCTTGATGACGAATTGAATCCAGAGCGCTGAATGGATAGCCACTCCAGAACACCGCCTTCAATTGCCAATTGGCTGATGCCGTTGATCGCGGTGATGCTCGTGAGAACTACCTTGAACATGGGCGAGCCAACTACGCGGTTTTCGGATGCTCTTTTGCCGCATTTTCGCCAGCCAGATACCCGTAAGTCAGCGCGGGCCCAATGGTTCCGCCACCCGCCCAGTAAGCTTGCCCTGCGGGGCTGGCAATGCAGTTGCCAGCGCCGTAAAGGCCGGAGATCACCTCGCCGAAAGTGTTCATGACCTGTCCCTTGGCATTGATGATCGGCCCACCCTTGGTATCCAGCGTGCCTGCCCCGAGTATCGCGGCGTAATACGGCCCCGATTCCGAGATCGGATACATGGTCGGATTTTGGTAGGGACTCGGATCCTTCTTGCGCCCGTAGAGGTGGAAACCAATTTGCGCCGGCGTTGCGCCGCGCGCGAAGTCCACATCGACGCCCTGCTTCGACAATTCGTTGAAGCGAAGAACCGATTCCTTCAGGTTGCCAAGGAATGCGGCATCGAGCTTGACCCCTCCCGTATGTGACGCCAGTTTTTCAAGACGCGCTGCCAGGTTGACTGCCAGTTCATCCAATGTGTCCCCTTTGATTACATGATCGGCATCCGTATTTGCGGGAGGGATCGGACTGATACCAGGAAACAACTTCGCGTTGCGCGCGTCCCAAATCATGAAGCCGAGCAGATTGGGGTATTCATCGCGAACGGCGTCCCAGTAAAAGTGGGCTTGGGTACGTTCGTTGTAGAGTCCCTTCTCGTTCACAAAGCGCCTGCCGAAACGATTGACCTGAATCGTACTGTCGCCTGGCACAACCCACACGTTTTGCGGAACACTGCGCGTTTTCAGCGCAACCTCGACCGGTACTTGACCCCACCACGCGTTGGACATATTCCCCAACGCTGCCCCTGCCGTGGCCGCGATGTTGATGAAGTCTCCGGTACTGCCCGGAGCCGCGCCTCCTCCCCAAATATATCCACGGAGAAAACGATTGCACATATCGGGATTATTGGTGAAACCGCCGGTGCAGAAAATGATCGCCTTGCGCGCCTGGATATTGACTGGGGCTCCTTCATCCCGCTCCACTTCCACGCCGATGACATCCCCGTGTGCATTGCGGACAAGCTTTTGAACGCGGTGCTGCAGGTAGGTCTTGATCTTGAGTTGGCCAAATACCGCATGTAGTTGCCGCAACAACTCGGCGCCATTGCCGCCGCCCGTAAATATTGGGTCCGCTACAGCGGAGATCAGACTGCGTCCACGGGTGACCTTGTCTTCCGGCAATGGGGAGTGGTAGTCGGCGAAATCATTGCCTTCCCAGTCCTTCCATGATGCAATTTTCAGAGCGCCGGCCGATTGAAGCTTTTCGATGACCTTGTCGCCGTTGTCGAAGAAAGTGGCAATGAGCGAAAACTCGTGCTCGGACACGCCAAGCCATTTGTCGTTCGGATCGTATCGCGTCGGATAGGAGAGACGCACCATGTAGCGAAGCGCATCGATGCGCTCATCAACGATCCCGCGGCTTTTCAGCAACGGATTGTTCGGAATCCAGAAAATTCCGTCGGACTTTGCCGTCGTGCCACCCAGGAACGGCATCTTCTCCAGCATGATGACCGACGCGCCGTTCTTCGCGGCGGCGATCGCGGCGGCAGACCCCGCTGCGCCGCTGCCAACAACAACAACGTCGGCCTGCATGGACCAAGGTTTTGAGCCACCGGTCGCCGCCTGTGCCACCGGTTGAGCCAATGACCCGATGGCAAGCGCCGAGCCTCCTGCCATCGCTTTCAGTACATTGCGACGCGTGTTGCGACTGGAAGCCTTTTGAATTTGGTCATTTTTTCCTTGGGGCATGATTACTTTCTCCTCTCATCTATGGCCTAGTCACACCGGCCAATTTTCTTTTACATTCCGAATTTAATGCGCGGACATGCTGCACCTTCAGGTGACCTGGCCATCACTGCGCCGTATATCCCCCATCGACGACCATTTCCGAACCCGTCATGAATGACGCTTCATCGGAAGCAAGAAACAATACTGCCGCCGACACTTCTTCCGGTTGCGCCGGCCTTCCAAGAATCGTGGTGCCTAAAAGGACTTTCGTGACTTCCGGTGATGTCAGCAGATTCCTGGTCATTTCAGTGGCGATGACGCCGGGGTGGATCGAGTTGACGCGAATGTTGTATTTCGCAAGATCAACCGCCGCTGCCTTGGTCAGTAATCGAACGGCACCTTTGGATGCCTGGTAGGCCGCCGCACTGGGCGCTCCCACCAGACCGTAGATGGAAGAGATGTTGATGATCGACCCTTTACCGGCTTTTTTCATCCCTGGCAACACGTACTTGCACCCATAAAACGTGCCTTTCGCATTGATGCCGAAAGTCTGATCCCACTCCGCGTCACTTGTCTCCTCCAGCGGTTTCATGATGAGAATGCCGGCATTGTTGACGAGCACATCAATCTTGCCGAAGCGCTCGATAGCACCAGCAACCACGCGCTGCCAGTCGTCGGAACTTGCCACATCATGGCGGAAGAAGACAGCTTCGCCGCCTTCTTTACTAATTTCCTCGACGGCAGCTTTGCCTGCTGCCTCATTGATATCCGTCAGCACTACCTGCGCGCCTTCTCTTGCCAGCAACAGGGAATGTGTTCTGCCCATGCCAAGCGCACCCCCGGTCACCAGTGCAACTTTTCCCTGCACCCGTCCATTGCGTTTCATATTCATTTATGGCCGTAGTTGAGAGATGCTGTTGCCCGTTCAGTTGTTGGGAGCGCCGCCCGATATCCATTTCTCGATCAATTCCACCTGCCCGGCATCCAAGAATCGGGCGGGATCTACCTTGGGCATTGAATCTCCGCTGCCGCCTACGCTCAGTTGAGTTCCCCGCAATTTATGCATCAGATAACTTTTTTCCAGATCTCCGGGAGCAACGCG
>JAYTQD010000166.1:0-4619 GCA_043746935.1 Acidobacteriaceae bacterium
GAGAGGTTGCTGCGAGCGGGGCGGGAATTGACGGAAGAAGAGAAGCGGTTGGCGGTGATGGCGGAACATTGCCGGTTGGTGAACATGCGGGAGCGAGCACAGGGGATCGTGGATTCGTTTCTGGATGGCGCAGAAGGCTGAGAGGGCCTACAGCTAATGGGATCGATGGGGAAAGACGGAGGCAACATGCGGTTGATGGATGGCTTCGATAGTAACTATCGCTTCATTATTGTGGCGGCGCGGCGAGCGCGGCAGTTGCAATCGGGATCGCCGACGCTGATCGATACCAGTTCGCGGAAACCTTGCCGGATTGCGCAGGATGAAATCCGGGCGGGGAAAGTACACTGGGAGTTGACGCCGGAAGAGAAGCACGCGGTGATTGCGGACCCGGTGGCGCTGGACGGTATCCTGCCGGAGAACTGAGGTTCGAGGGCGGGGTCAGTCATGAAAATAGCGCTCGGTGTTAGCGGCGGGATTGCGGCGTATAAGGCAGCGGAGATTGTGCGCCTGTTGCAAGACCGTGGCGTGCGTGTGCAGGTGATCATGACACGGGCGGCGCAGGAGTTTGTCAGGCCCCTGACGTTTGCGGCGCTGTCTGGTGAAAAAGTTATTACGGATTTGTTCGGCGCGGGAGCGGAGGCTCCGAATCTGGATTCCGCCGTGGAACATATCGCTGTGGCGCAGTCGATCGATGCGCTGGTAGTCGTGCCTGCGACTGCCGATGTATTGGCCAAGTTTGCTGGTGGCTTGGCAACGGATTTTCTCACCACCACTTTCCTGGCTACCAAGGCTCCTGTCGTTGTCGCTCCCGCGATGAACGTGAACATGTGGGAGCATCCGGCAACGCAGGCGAATCTGGCGGTGCTACGCGGACGTGGTGTTCGTATTGTGGAACCTGACAGCGGTTACCTGGCGTGCGGGATGACGGGCCCGGGACGGCTGGCGGCGAATGAAGCGATTGTTGCGGCGGTGCTGGAAACGCTAGGCGCGGCTCAGGATTTTGCTGGACGGACGGTTTTGATTACGGCGGGGCCTACGCGGGAGAAGATTGATCCAGTGCGGTATCTGACGAACCGGTCGAGCGGACGTATGGGCTATGCCTTGGCCGAAGCGGCACAGCGGCGCGGGGCGCGGGTGCTGCTGGTCTCAGGTCCGGTGGCGATTGCGCCGCCCGCGGGTGTGGAAGTGACGCGCGTGGAAACGGCTGCGGAGATGCGCGATGCGGCGTTGCGACTGCTGCCGGAAGCTAGCCTTGTCATTATGACGGCGGCGGTGGGAGATTATCGGGCGAAGGAGCCGTCGGAGCAGAAGATCAAGCGCAAGGGGCCGATGACGCTGGAGCTGGAGCCTAACGTCGATATTTTGGCGGAGTTGGCGCGACGGAAGACCGGGCAAGTGATCGTGGGATTTGCTGCGGAGACGGAGAACGTGCTGGAGAATGCGCGCAAGAAATTGGTGTCGAAAGCTCTGGACGCCATCGTTGTGAATGATGTTTCGCGTGAGGGCATTGGGTTTGATTCGGAGCGTAACGCGGTGACGATTTTGACGCACGCGGATGTGGTGGAAGTTCCTGAGATGTCGAAGCGTGATGTGGCGCAGCGGGTGCTGGATGCGGTGGTGAAGCTGGAGCTAGCGAGCAAGACGGCGTCCCTCTCGGAGAAAGTCTCTTGAATTTTTTTTGCGGTGTGTTGTTCCTCGTCTGTTCAACGATCATGTTTTTAGGGACCACGGCAGCGCAGCAAGTCTCCACGCCAGCTCCGGTACCAGTCCTGGTGGAAAACGAGCCGCATCATCATCTTGTCCTGAAAAATGCGTTCGTCGAAGTGATGCGTGTTACGGTTCCGCCGGGCGAGAGCACGTTGTTCCACACCCACTCTCACGACGGAGCGGCAATTTCTCTGGCGAACAACATCACTACGCAGCAAAAGCCTGACGAAGCGGAAGGGCCGCAGCTACCGTTCAAACTGGGCGGAGTCTCAGTGCGGACGCTAACGGACGGCTCCTTTACACATAGGGTTCACAACGTGGGCTCCAGCCCGTTCGACGTATTGGACGTGGAGTTTCTTCAGCGTCCCAAACAGGCTTCAGAGCCGGTCGCGCCAGTGGCGGCGGAGAACGCGAACGCGCGCATCTACAACTGGATTCTTTCGCCTGGAGTGACCGCAGCCCAGCATACGCATGTTCGTTCCTACCTGATCGTGGCGGTTACGCCGATGACGCTGAAGATGACGGCACCGGACGGGAAGTCATTGACGGAGGAAGTGAAGGCGGGAGAATTCCACTGGGTCGATGCCAAAGTCACGCATACCTTGGCAAACGGCGGCTCGACTGAGGGGCAGATTGTTGAGATCGAACTGAAGTAGGCTTACTTCGCCGAAAGCGGCGGGGTGCCACCGCATTTGTTATTCTTATCCGCAATGTCCCCCACTCTGAACCCTGAGCTGCAAAGCGCACTCGCAGCGCGACTGCGCTACTACCGCGAGTTGGGGATCTACGATTTTTACCGTCGGGAAGTAGCGTTGGACGTGAGGGCGGATGTCCCTTCGGACAACACGCGAGAAGAGTTCATCCCTTCCGGACAGATTTTTTTTGAACAAATTCCTGCTGAAGAACGAGAGGATATGGCAGCTCGAAAAACGGTAGCGGCGCCGGTGGCGTCGGATGTGAACTTGGTAGTAGTCAAGGCGGAGAAGGATGTTGCAGATCCGGTCGCGGCGCTGAAGTTGATTCGTGAAGATATTGGCGACTGCACGCGCTGCAAACTGCACCAGCAGGGGCGGAAGCAGATTGTGTTTGGCGTGGGTGATCCACGGGCGGAACTGATGTTTGTGGGAGAGGCTCCGGGCGCGGATGAAGATGAGAAGGGCGAGCCTTTTGTGGGGCGCAGTGGGCAACTGATGAATAACATGATCAAGGCGATGGGAATTACGCGGGAACAGGTATATATCGCGAACGTGGTGAAGTGCCGTCCGCCATCGAACCGCACGCCGGAGCGGGATGAGTGCGATACGTGCTCGCCATTCTTGATGCGGCAGATTGGTGTGGTGAAGCCGAAGGTGATTGTGGCGTTGGGCGCGGTGGCGGCGAAGAATCTGTTGGCGGTGCAGTCGTCGCTGGGAGACTTACGCGGGAAGTGGCATGAGTACCGGGGATGCAAGCTGGCGGTGACGTATCATCCGGCGTATTTGTTGCGTGACCCGCGGCAGAAGGCGGAGACGTGGAAGGATTTGCAGATGGTGATGGCGGAGCTGGGGTTGAAGGCGCCTGTGAAGACAGAGGCGTAGGCTCTGCGCGCAGCGCCTGAAGGCGCGTCCATAACAGCACTTACGGCATGTCTGAAGACATGCCCTGATACGAATCTTACTTGCGGGAAGGCCAGTTAGCTGGCTACGCGCTGGGACGTGGCCGTGATTTGTCCTTCATTGATTTATCCTTCGAAGACGTGCCCGAAGAGATCCAAGAACAATTGACGCTCGCAACACCGTCGGATGTCACGGTCGGGGAGAGCCTCGTGTTCTGCGATGTGGCGTTGCCTGTGCCGCTGGACACGGTGTTTACGTACCGTGTTCCCGACGGATTGTCGCCGGTGGTGGGTGGTCGGGTGTTGGTGCCGTTTCGGCAGCAGCGGCTGTCTGGCATTGTGGTGGCGCGGCACGACCGCGCGCCTTCGGTGGCGGCGAAGAACGTCCTGAGTGTTCTCGATGCGACTCCTGTTCTGGATGTGGCGCTGCTCAAGCTCGGGCGGTGGATTGCGGATTATTATCTTGCGCCGCCGGGAGAAGTGTTGCGGACGATGCTGCCGCTGGGGGCGGAATTCCAGAAGACGATTGCGTACCGCATCACCGGCGTTGGGCAGATGGCGTTGCATTCGGCGGGGATGACGGGGTCATCGAGGCGAGCGCAGAGGCCTGCGGAAGAGCAGATGATCGAGTTCCGAGTGTTGGATTATTTGGCGGCTCGGGATTGGGTGAAAGAGGCTGCTTTACGAAGCGCGACTGGGGCTTCGACCAGCCGGGTGGCTCGCGATCTGCTGGCTGGGATGGCGCGGAAGAAGTGGATTGAGCGCCGGGACTTTTCCGACGCGAAGGACGCGGCGCGGGTGGTGCAGATCGCTGTGCTGAAAAATGAAGAAGGAAAGTTGAATGCCAATCAGCGCACGTTGATTGCGGCGTTGTCGGAGACGGGCGGACGGTTGCCCGTGGAATCGTTGCGAGAGCTTGAAGTTCCTCGTTCCACTTTGGCAACTTTGGTGAAGCGCGGGTTGGTGGATTTGGTGGAGGAACCAGCGGAGTTTGCCGCGCCTCAGTTCAAGCCGCGGCGGTCGCCGTTTGATTTTCAATTGACGGTGGCCCAGAAGACCGCGGTGGATACGATTGGCGCGGCGGTGGATGGGCGGGAGTTTCGTGGAGTGTTGTTGCATGGCGTGACCGGGTCGGGCAAGACGGCGGTGTATTTGACGGCGATGCACGCGGTGCTGGAGGCGGGGCGGTCGTCGATATTGCTTGTGCCGGAGATTGGATTGACGCCAGCGGTGGCGGCGGATTTGCATCAGATATTTGGGGAGCAAGTTGCCATCTTGCATTCCGCGTTGACCGGGAAAGAGCGGGCCGAGCAATGGC
>JAYTQD010000167.1:0-4616 GCA_043746935.1 Acidobacteriaceae bacterium
GTGATTTCGTCGGCTTCCATGATGCCGGTTTTGCCACCAGCCTCGACCGCCATGTTGGTGATGGTCATGCGCGCTTCCATGGACATGGCAGCGATGGCGCTGCCGTGATATTCCATGGCGCAGTAGCGGGCGCCGTCGACGCCGATTTTGGAAATGATGTGAAGGATCAGGTCTTTGGAATACACGCCGTGCGGCAGTTTGCCGGTGACGTTGAAGCGAATCGTTTCCGGGACTTTAAACCAAAGCTCGCCAGTAGTGAGCACGGCGGCAACGTCCGTCGAACCAACGCCGGAGGCAAACGCTCCGAAAGCGCCCAGCGTGGTGGTGTGCGAGTCGCCGCACACGGCGGTCATGCCGGGAAGAATGTATCCCTTTTCTGGAACAAGAGCGTGGCAGATGCCGTGCTCGCCGAGCTCGTGATAGCGGGCGATGCCCTGAGCTTTGACCCAGTTGCGGAGTTCCTTGGTCAGTTCCGCGGTCTGAATGTCTTTGTTGGGAACGAAGTGGTCGGGGGTGACGACAATCTTCGAGGCGTCGAATACCTTGGTGACGCCCATTTGCGCCATCATGCGGATGGCCGGAGGCGTGGTGATTTCGTGGCAAACGACAAGATCAATGCGTGCGTTGACGATCTCGCCCGGGCGCACAGTGTCGCGATCCGAGTGCGCGGCCAGGATCTTTTCGGTAATGGTTTGCGGTCGTGCCATAAACAGCTCCTGACTTCAGGTACAGGTTCGAGTTTCTTCTAGTTTACGCTTGCGCGAAGCCGATGCTGGCTTGCGCTTTGCCCGCCGTTGGCAGGCCTGCGCTTTGGCCGTGAACTTCCAGAATGAGCGGCAACAGGTCGTGATCCTCGACGAGCTTGATTTGGTCGGCCAGCAGGACAAAGCGGCGATAGATTTCGTCGAGAGCGCGGCGGTCGAACGTGTAGCCCAGCGCGGTGCAGCGAACGGCGAGAGCGTGGCGTCCGGAGTGCTTGCCCAGGACAAGTTTTGACTCCGGAACGCCTACCGAATGCGGCGTCATAATTTCGTAGGTCAGCGGGTTCTGCAACATGCCGTGCTGGTGAATGCCGGCTTCGTGTGCGAAGGCGTTGCGTCCTGTGATGGCTTTGTTAGGCTGCACGGCTACGTGCGTAATCTCGCTGAGAAGCTGGCTGGTGAGGAAAATTTCCTCGCCCACAATGGCGGTGGTAAAGGGATAGCGGTCAGGGCGCACTCGCATGGCCATGACGACTTCTTCCAGAGCGGCGTTGCCCGCGCGTTCGCCGATGCCGTTGATCGTACACTCGATTTGTCGCGCGCCCGCAGCGATGGCAGCCAGCGAGTTGGCGACGGCCATGCCGAGATCGTTGTGGCAATGCGTGGAGATGATGACGTTCTCGATACCGCGAACGCGCTCGCGCAGCGTGCGAATAATGTGGCCGTACTCTTCCGGCATGGTGTAGCCGACTGTATCGGGGATATTGACCGTGGTCGCGCCTTCGTCGACGACGGCTTGCACGACCTGGCAAAGGAAATCGAGATCGGTCCGGGTGGCGTCCTCGGGAGAGAACTCGACGTCGTCGCAATGCACGCGCGCCAGGCGAACCGATTCGCAAGCGGCGGCGATGCATTGCTCGCGAGACATTTTCAGCTTGGCCGTGAGGTGAATGTCAGAGGTAGCGAGAAAGACGTGGATGCGCGGGTTGGCGGCGGCTTCGAGAGCCTGCGCCGCACGCTCGACGTCTGGTGTGGTGCAACGGGCCAGGGCGGCAATTTTGGGGCGGCGAATGGACTTAGCCACCAGACGGACAGCCTGAAAGTCGCCTTCCGAGGCAATGGGAAAGCCAGCCTCAATCACGTCCACACCCAGGCGGTCGAGCTGCTGCGCCATGCGGAGCTTTTCCTCCACATTCATGCTGCAGCCCGGCGACTGCTCGCCGTCGCGGAGCGTGGTGTCGAAAATCGTGATCTGGGGCCGTTCAACCGCAGGTTCCATGCTCGGCGCTTCCTCTCCCGGGTAGTCCCGGTTTGGGGGTACAACTTCTATTTTAGGCACTTGCCCCCTTAACACAAGCTTATAATATTGAAAATATCATTAGTTTTACTTACAATGATGCCTGCGGGTAATGGCCCGGTAAGTTTCTCTTAAGGATAGAAAAGCCATGGACTTGGCGGAACTTGAGGTTTTTCTTACAGTTACGCGGGAGGGCCGCTTCTCGCGCGCGGCGGAGAAGATGCACCGGACGCAGTCGGCCGTGAGCCAGACCATTCGTAAGCTCGAAGGTGAGTTGGGCGAGCCTCTCTTTGACCGCTCCTCGCGTGAAGGGGCGCTAACGGATGCCGGACGCGTGCTTCAGGAATATGCCGAGCGGCTGCTGAATCTCCGCGCGGGCGCCCACGATGCGCTGAAAGAGCTGCGCGAAGTCCAGCGCGGACAGCTCGTCATCGCGGCCAACGAGTTCACGGCGCTGTACTTACTGCCGGTGCTCGGAAATTTCCGGCGGCTGCATCCCATGATTAAAATCACGGTGCTGCGCTCGCTGGGTAGCCGTATTGGAGACCAGGTTCTGCGGCACGCAGCGGATTTTGGCGTGCTCTCGTTTGATCCGCAGGAACCACTGCTCAGTTCAGTCATCGTGTATTCGGATGAGCTGTCTTTCGTTGTGCCGCCATCGCATCCGCTGGCAGGCTCCAAGGAGATCAGCATCAAGCAGTTAGGTGCCGAAACGTTCGTGGCCCACAATGTGCCCTCGCCCTACCGCGACAAAGTGATCGATTCGTTCCGGAAATACAAAACTCCGCTGCACATGGACGTGGAGCTGCCGACGCTACAGTCAATCAAGCGTTTCGTGGCCATGGGAAATGGTGTGGCGTTCGTACCGCACATCAGCGCGGAGACTGAAATTGCAACCGGCGAGCTGGTGCGAATTCCGGTGCGGGAACTTGACCTGAATCGGAAGCTGCGGCTGGTGTACCGCAAGAAAGCCCACCTGTCCCATGCGGCGCAGGCGTTCTTGAAGGTTGCCGAAGCGTATGCAATCGAGCGCGGCGGGAATTACAGATTCCAGCGAAGATAGACCGCTTGGATTCTACTTCTCGGGTCCAGTCGTCAACATGTGGATGGTCTTGGTCTTGGCATTGAGTGTGCCGCTGATCTTAACCCGTTGACCGGCAAACTTTTCCGCTTCGGGCTGATTGTCCAACCGGTAGACTTCTTTACCCGCGGAAAGGACAAACTCTCCGCCCATCTGCTTGGCGCAGTGGGTTGAACACAAGGCCGAAGTCCCCCCCATGCCCTTGGACTTCAGCATCTCTTGGTGCGAATGCGTGAGCGAATGAACATTCATGGCGCACTGGCTATCGGAAATTTCCCCACGGAAGGTCCGGACACCCTCTCCCGCGTGGGATAAGGAGGCCAGACACAACACCGAACCCATAAGGCAGACTGCGCTTCTTTTCACTGTGTCACTCCCAAACCGTCTTCACGGCAATACATTTATGGCAGCACCATAAACTTCATGTGCATGCCTTCATGGTCTTCACTGCAGATTACTGTGCAAACTACTTCATAGTCCCCCGGCTCGGCGGGAACCGTCAACTGAAACTCCTGCGTCCCGGGTTTGAGCAGCAAATCCCAACCTGAAACCTTCGACCGGTCCTTGGCCCGCAACAAGGAAAATCCGTGGATGGATCCGTCACGGTTCCACGACTTTCCCCGGCGAGCGGTGATATGCAGCACGACGGCTTCGCCGGCTTTGACTGTGATGGAGGGCTTGTCTTTGCCTTCCATCTTGTAGCGGCTGTCCTTATCGGCAATCAGTTCGATGATTCGGACCTGCCCCCACATCGGGAGCGCGGCCAAAATCATCACACAAGGCAGGACAACAACCGTCATAGTCCGGGCATAGTTTCGAATTTGTGGTGGTATAGGAATCCTCATTGGTTCAGGTAGCGGACAATCAGGCGCATGTCTTCTTCCGTGATCAGAGCGCGGACCCGCATGTGCCGTTCGATGGTGAACATCATGCGTGGTGGAAACTTGTGCGGAGATTGATGACAGCGACCACAGTTGGCCTGGAAGCGTTTTTCCCCTTCCACACGCAGGTCATCGTCCGACATCGCTCGCTGCACGGAAACCGGCGCAGCGCTTTCATGTTTTTTCGCCTTGGCTACGGCAATTGCCGACAATAGGCTCAACGCGATCAGAGCGCACAAGGTATTCTTCCAGGTCATCTTCACTATGGCCTCCCCAGGGGAAACGCGAAACGGTAGGCGGTGCCGATGGTCCAGCGGTTGAAATTGCCTACGGAGCTGAATTCACGCCCGTAGCTGGCCGTAGCTTTAAATCCGTCGCGGAAGTAGTAGTTTCCACCCAAATCCAATTCCTGTGCATTCACGGTGGGCAAGCCGTAATCAGCAGCCGTGGTCGTCGTAATTCCGCCGGCAAAAAATTGCTGCACACGCGCCACTGCTTCGGTGTGGCCCATCACTTTTTGCCATTTCGAAACCTGAGAGAGGCGATATGCGCCCTCGACCCAGTAGCCCCTTCCCTGCTCCCTTGACCAGGCAATCTCGGAACGAAGATTCAAAGGAGCGGCGGCCGGCTGCCAGGCGAAATGAAATCCAGCGGAG
>JAYTQD010000168.1:0-12209 GCA_043746935.1 Acidobacteriaceae bacterium
GCTAACTTCACGGCCACATTCTCACTTCGAGAGCCTTCTCTTCCAAGTGCCAGGAGACCTCCGTCTCCTCTTGACTTTTACTTATCATGGATGTCCCCGGATTCGTCGTCCCCGCTATTTCGAAGTGGTCAACCGTTTCACGGTAAAGTTTATTTTTTGCTGGATCCCTTACAGGCGAGGATGCTCGTGTCTCCATCAAAAAATGTCTGGCAGAGCAAAAATTAAAACTTGGGGAGTGCAAATGTTTGCAGTGTGGGACGGTAGTTGGGCACGGTTGGTTCTGTATTCCAAAAATAACTCCACTGTAAATAAAAATCCTGGACTTAGCGATGTTTTGACCCCATAGTTTTTATAGGAGCGTGAAGCTGCCGGAGGCGCTGCCCCGGTTGGGGCTTGCGTCTATTTGTATCTAAGGAGAACAGCCATGCGGACGGAAAACAGGCCGGGGGAGTTGGGGGAGGCTACATTTTTGTTGCGGGCGACGGAGCGTGGGTGGGTGGTGTCGAAACCGTTTGGGGAGAAGCAGTGTTACGACTTTATCGTGGACAACGGGCGGAACCTGTTGCGAGTACAAGTGAAATCGACGGAGGCGCCTTGCTCGAAACATCGGTATCACATCAATTTGGGGCGGGGCGGAGGGGCGCGGATTCCGTATCAGAAGAACCAGATTGATTTTTTTGCGATCTATCTGGTGCAGGAGAATGCGTGGTACATCCTGCCGATTGAGGCGGCGATGGGATGGGTGGGGCTGAGCGTTCCAAAAACGGAGTGCGTGAGTGGGACGGCGTACGAGAAATACAGCGAGGCGTGGGGATTGATGGATGGGGGAGGAGAATGGTCGGGACGGGCAGATTTGAACTGCCGACCCCTCGCACCCCAAGCGAGTGCTCTACCAGGCTGAGCCACGTCCCGACAGGAAGAAACCTGACGGAATGTCAGGTGGGGTTGACTGTTTAATTCTACACGAAGATGGCGGGCGGTCGTTAGCGACGGGTGACTAGCGCGGGGTGGTGACGGTGGACGGGGATTCGGCGAGAAAGCCGAGGTAGCCAAGCATTTGCGTGGCGGCTTCGCGACCGGTGCGCACGCAGTCGGGGACGCCGATGCCGCGGTAGCCGTTGCCGGCTAGGGTGAGGCGCGGGGTTTCCTGGAGGAGCTGGCGGATGCGATCGAGGCGGTCGAGGTGACCGACGCCGTATTGGGCCATGGAGCTGGGCCATTTGTAGACGCGGGCGGCGAGCGGTGTGGCGGTGAGGTTGAGAATTTCGTCGAGTTCGCGGCGGACGATGGCGAGGATTTCGTCGTTGGAGAGGGTAAGGGCGGCCTCGTCGCGGGATCCGCCGAGGAAGCAGCGCAGGAGGCAGCGGTTGGCGGGAGCGCGGTGGGGGAATTTGTTGTGGACGAACGTGCAGGCGAGGAGACGCCTGCATTCTGTTTTTGGAACTAAGAAACCGAAGCCTGGGGGGAGCTGGATGGTGTCGTCGTAGACGAGGCCCACGGTAATGGAGGAGCTGTAGCGAATCTCATTCAGTTCCTGGGCGAGGGCTGGGGTGGAATGGCGGAGGAGCTGGGCGGCGGCGGGAGTGGGGGTGGCAAGGATTACGGCGTCGAAGCTGGAGCCTCCGGCCTCGGTGTTGAGGAGCCAGCCGTATTCGCGGCGTTGAATTTCCTGTATAGGAACATTTGCGCGGATGCGGACTGGGTTCAGACGCGTGGCGAGGACGTCGACGAGGCGGCTCATGCCATCGCGGAGGGAAGAGAAAATGGGGCGGGGCGGGGCGGCGTTCGTGTTAAGGGTCGCGGTTTTTTGTGCCGCGATCTTTTGTGCCGCGATCTTTCGTTGGGCGAGCATGGCGCGACCGAGGCTGCCGTACTTGGCTTCCATTTCGGCAAAACGCGGGAGAACGGCGCGGACGCTGAGCTGGGAAGCTTCACCACCGTAGACGCCGGAGAGGAGCGGATCGGCCAGGCGCTCAACCATTTCCTTTCCGTAGTGGCGCTCGACCAACGCGGCGACAGTTTCGTCTTCTCCATGCGTAGGGTTCGTGACCTCATGCGGAGGGTAGAAATATTCGCGGGCCATGCGGATTTTGGTGGAGAGGGAGAAGAGCGGGGACATTACGGTGGGGAGGATTTGGGTGGGAACCAGGAACATTAAGCCGTCGGGCATGGGGACGAGGCGGTTGTTGAGGAGGATGTAGGTTTTGCGGGCGGCGTCGTTGGAGCCGATGATTTCGTTGGCGATGCCGAGTTCGCGGCAGAGGTCGGAAGCCCAGGGTTTTTCGGTGAGGAAGGAGTCGGGGCCGGCTTCGACGAGGCAGTTTTCGATGTGTTCCGTTTGAAGAACGCCGCCGAGACGCGGGGAGGCCTCGTAGAGGACGTAGTCGATGTCAGCACCCTGGTGGCAGCGCTGTTCGAGCTCGTAGGCGGCGCTGAGTCCCGCGATGCCGCCGCCGATGATGGCGATACGCTTCATATTTCTTCGAGCCGACCTCTTATCTGAGCGGCTGAAGCCGCTTTCTGCGTACTTTTGATTGCAGCGCCGAAGCGCTGCTCCACTCAAAGCTTTCTCGATGAAGAGCGAAGAGCGGATTCCTCCTGGCGTCGGAATGACAAGACTTTGGGGTTGGGTCGGGGGTATCCCATCCCACCCTTCGACTTCGCTCAGGGCAGGCTCTTCGCAAAAAGCGCGAAGGATGGGGCACCCATTGTCCGGATGGGGATGGAAAGATCAAAAGCCTAGACCACCTACCCAAAGGCAAGAGCAGATCCCCTTCGGCAAGCTCAGGGCAGGCTCTCCACTGCGCGGTTGCATCGCTTCGCGAAGCAACGGCTCCGGTCGGGATGACAATTTCAAGGTGGTATTGAAAGGTCATTCTGAGGGCACCGTTTTGACGGAGTAATCCTTGACCAGACGCGCTAGATTCTTGACGTTGTCGACTGGAGTTTCTGGCAGGATGCCGTGGCCTAGATTGAAGATGTGGCCGGGGCGGCCCGCGGTGGATTGCAGGATCCTTTCGGCGCTGGCTTTGAGTTCGTTCCAATCAGCGAACAAGAGCGTTGGATCGAGATTGCCCTGGACCGCGCCCTGGAAGTTGAGGCTGCGCCAGCCGTGGTCGATGGGCATGCGCCAATCGACGCCAATGACGTCGGCTCCAGTTTCCTTCATGGAGGGCAGAAGGGTGGCGGTGTCGGTGCCAAAGTAAATGACGGGGACGCCTGTCTTTTTTAGAGCGTGGATGAGTTCGGTGGTGCGCGGGAGGACGTAGCGGCGGTAGTCTTCGACGCTGAGGCAACCGACCCAGCTATCGAAGACCTGGATGACATCGGCTCCGGCGCGAACTTGTTCGGCGGAATATTCGGCGGTGACTGTCACCAGCTTGCGGAGAAGCTCGTCCCAGATGCGGGGCGAGTTGTACATCATCTTCTTGGCGTGGAGGTAGTTGCGGGAGCTGCCGCCTTCGATCATGTAGCTGGCGAGAGTGAAGGGCGCGCCGCAGAAACCGATAACGGGGAGTTTTGTTCCAAAATGAGAGCATACTTTACGGACAGCTTCTGCAACGTAGCTTAATTCAGCGGCGCGGTGGGTTTGCAGGGCGTTGACGTCGGCTTCGGTGCGGAGCGGCTTTTCGATTTTGGGGCCTTCTCCGGCGGTGAAGTGGAACGGGAGGCCCATGACTTCAAGGGGGAGCAGGAGATCGGCGAAAATGATGGCGGCGTCGACGCCGAGAAACTCCGCGGCGGTGATGGTGACCTCGGCGGCGAGTTCGGAATTTTTGCAGATCTCGATGATGGAATGGCTTTTGCGGACGGCGCGGTATTCGGGCATGTAGCGTCCGGCCTGACGCATGAACCAGACGGGGACGGCGTCGCAAGGGAGAGCCTTGCAGGCGCGAACGAAGAGAGAATTGGGAGCGGACATTCTCCTTCAATTTAGCATTTTGGGGTGGTGTGGCGGGGAATCGGGAATACAGGGAGGCATTAGCGGAAGGACAGAAGGGCGACCCACGGGATAAGCCTGGCGCGAGGAAGCACGCGGGCCAAACGCCACCCCGAAAACACGCCACAGCCAGCAAACCATTTACATTCGCAGAACACATCGATAGTTCCGAACTCGACTGCGATCAACACAGGTGATAAAGTGCGGATGATAGGTAGGACTGACGACTTAACCTGTCCGTCAAGGAGAATTATCCACATGGGCATTTACAGCGATTATATCGACCAAGGGCCCACATTGGACCTTAATGCAGAACGCAAGAAGCAGTTGGCTCGGATAGTCGAGATACGAAAAAGAGATGTTTTGGTATATGCATCAGACTCCAACAAGGCACAACATGGTGCGCCCGTAGCGTTGGATAATTCTGACCTCCTTCCCATTACCGACCAACTCTCTAATTTATCCGGTAAAGCCATCGACGTCCTCCTTGAGACCGGCGGAGGCCGCGGCGAGACAGCCGAAGATATTGTACGGTTGCTCCACGGGCAGTATGAGAGTGTTGCATTCATTATTCCGGGCATCGCAAAGAGTGCTGGCACCATCATGGTCATGGCTGGGGATGAGATCCTCATGGAGCCTTCATCGTCATCCTTGGGACCAATAGACGCGCAGATTCAATGGGAAGGTAAAGTGTTTTCTGCGGACGCGTTCCTGAAGGGACTGGAAGGAATCAAACAAGAAGTCGTTTCGACGAACTCGTTAAATCGCGCGTACATCCCGATCCTGCAGCGCATCTCGCCGGGCGAAATTCAGAACGCGCAAAATGCATTGGACTTTGCAAAAGTATTGGTCACGGCCTGGCTCAAAGACCACAAGTTTAAGAATTGGACAGCGCACAGAACCCACAACCCCGGCACCCCCGTGACACCTGAACAGAAAGAGAAACGGGCTAAAGAAATTGCTGATGAGCTTTGCAATCATAGTAAATGGCTGACCCACGCGAGATCCATAAAGATGGCAGACCTTCAGAGCATCGGGTTGGAAATTAAGGATTACAGCAAGGACGCTGAGTTAGCGGATGCGATCAGAAGGTACCACGTCCTCCTTCAGATGACGTTCGATTCAACGAATATCTACAAACTGATTGAAACTCCAACCTCGCAGATTTTACGGTTCATCAGCCAAGTGCAATTTGCAGTAGGCGGGGGTATCCAGGGGCCGCCGTCGCCCCCTGGACCGCAACCGCCAGCGTCGGTTCCCCAAGAGCAGGCACCCTTGGGTGCATTACTTCCTTACACGTGCTCTAAATGTAAGAAAACACATACCATTCAAGCAGATTTCGATCAACAGAGGCCTCTGCAACCCGGTGCCGAACTGTTCCCGTCCGACGACATCCTGGTATGCAACAACTGCGGAATGAGGCATAATTTAGTTGCCCTTCGTAGGCAACTTGAGTTCCAAGCTAAGAGGAAGGTGGCACGATGAAACAGGAAGAAATGGCACCCGTGGAAATCGTGGAAAAAGCAGAAATCCGTTTCTATCTAATTTTTGACGAGCTTGCGAAGACCGGCGCAGAAGACGTATCAAACGCGAGCATAGAGGAAATAGACGAAATAGAAAAAATCGGGCGTATGGTTGCTGATGTCAGCAATACGCCTCCTCGATTCTTAACTTCCACCTAGGCGCTGCGCTACCCAACAGCTACTTCGCACTTTCCTCCACCTTCTGCGGCAGCGGTTTGCGGGGTAGCATCTCCGTGCGGTTGGCGGCGTGGTAGACGACGGACGCAATGACCGCGGAGCACTGCATCATGTCGGCGGGCGGGGCGTGGTCGTAGGTGTCCATGTCGGAGTGGTGGGTGACGGTCATGTAGTCGAGGTCATCCTGGATGAACTGGAATCCGGGGAGGCCGACGGCATCGAAGCTGAGGTGATCGGTGCCGCCGGTGTTGCGGATGGTCATGCTGCCGGTGCCGAGATCACGGAAGGGGGCGAGCCACTCTTCGAAAATGGGACGCATCATGTCGTTGCCCTGGAGGTACGCGCCGCGGATTTCGCCGGCACCGTTGTCGAGGTTGAAGTAGCCGGCGAGTTTGGCGTGCTCGAGCGTGGTCTTCATGGTGGCGGAATCGGCGAAGTGTTGCTTGACGTAGGCTTTGGAGCCGAGGAGGCCTTCTTCTTCTCCGGTCCAGAGACCGATGCGGACGGTGCGTTCCATTTTTAGATTCAGGGCTCGCAGGATGCGCATGACTTCAATCATGACGGCACTGCCTGCGCCGTTGTCGGTGGCTCCGGTGCCGCCGTGCCAGGAATCGAAGTGAGCGCCGATCATGATGACTTCGTCTTTCTTTGCGCCGCCGGGAATTTCTCCGATGATGTTGAAGGAGTCGACGTCTTTGTCGCTGGCGGTGGCCTTGAGGTTGACGCGGAGCTTGACCGGTTGTTTTTTAGCGAGGAGGCGGGCGATGCGATTGTATTGTTCGCGGGTGACGGAGAACGTGGGGAGAGCGAGCGGATACTTGGCTTCGTAGGCGACGGCTTGCTCGGCGAAGGTGAGGCCGCCCTTGGCGCGGTCCTCGGAAATGAATCCGGCTACCGCGCCTTCTTGGATGAGGAAATCGCTGAGTTTGGAACGGGTATCTTTGATGGCGACGAAAATCTGGTCGATTTGGTCTTCCGTGAGTGAGTTGAAAAACTGGCGGCGTTTTTGGGGATCGTCGGGAACCTGGAGGTTCTTCGTGTCGATCGGGAGTTTTTCGGTGGGCGTGGGGGCTTTGGCGAGATCGGAGAGATCGGTGTCGGTGTCGCGCTTAAATAAAGGAGTGGCGGCGGGCGGGACGGGAGCTGGATCGGAGAGCAGAACGATTTTGCCCTGCAACTTGCCGCGATAGGTGACGATAAATTTGTCGAGATCTTCCTGGGCTTTTTGGGGGCTATAGGAACGGGTGAGCGGGGTAAGAATCGGCTCTCCGGTGATTGTTCCATTCGTGGATCTTGTCCAGGCCAGGGGCGTGGCGCGCAGGTGGGAATAGCGCGGCTCGATCATCTCGACGGAATATTCCTGGAGATCCCAACTACGTCCGAACGGACCCCATGGCTCGAGATGGACGTTGTGGAGGCCGTAGGCTTTCAGGCGACCGGCGGTCCAGTCGGCAGCTTCCTGCGCCTCGGGCGAACCGGTGAGGCGCGGGCCGTAGCGGTCGGTGAGCAGGGAGAGCGTGTCCATGACCTGAGAATGGTCGAAAGCTTCGGCCTTGATGCGCTGTACGACGGAGAGGTCGACGCGGTTTTTGTCTTTACTTTGATCTTGCGCAAGGGCATTGGTGCCGATGGCTAGAAATAGGATTCCCAGGACTGCAAGATTTTTTACTGGCTGCACACATCCTCCACGGTTGCTCTCGAAATTCGAACTCAGGCTTCGCCCTGGGGATTTTAGCATTCTGGAGGGTGGCCGACCGTAGAGGGTCGCATTGTCCGGATGGGCAGCTCGGCAAGATGCCCTTTTGGTACACCAATAAGGATGTAGTTGGCTTAAGCTTGTGCCATGCTGCGTCGAGAGTTGCATCGACTGTTTTTATCGTTCTTCGGGATGGGGTTGTTGGGGTTGCTGAGCGCCTGCGGTGGCAGCAGCTCCAGCACTACAACGCCTCCTCCTCCACCGCCGCCGCCGCCGAATAGTATTACGCTGACTCCGGTGGCCTCTGGGCTCGCCAACCCTGTGGACCTGCAAACGTCAGACGATGGCACGGGGCGATTGTTTGTGGTGGAGCAGGTGGGGGTGATTCGAATTTTGCAGGGTGGTGTGGTGTTGCCGACGGCGTTTCTGGATATTCGCGCCCGGGTCAAATTCAGCGGGGAGATGGGATTGCTGGGCGTGGCGTTTCATCCGGGGTTCGCACAGAGTCCGCGATTCTATGTGAACTATGTTCGGCTCGTCGGCGTACAGCAACAGAAACAGAGCGTAATCGCGGAATTTCAGGTTTCCGCTACGGATGCGAATCAGGCGGACCCGGCGAGCGAGCGCATTCTTCTGACGGTGGACCAGCCGGATGTGAATCACAAGGCGGGACAGTTGGCTTTTGGTTCGGACAAGTTTTTGTATATCGGGTTCGGCGATGGTGGAGGTGGCGGCGATCCATCCGGCAACGGCCAGAACTTGCAGACGCATCTGGGAAAGATGTTGCGTATCGACGTGGACCATACGACAGGGGGATTGCCCTACGCGATTCCGGCGGATAACCCGTTTGCGGCGGGCGGGGGGCTGCCGGAGATTTGGGCGTACGGCTTGCGTAATCCGTTTCGTTTCTCTTTTGATACGGCGACCGGGAAACTGTTCCTAGGCGACGTGGGGCAGGGACTCTACGAAGAAGTAGACGTCCTGCAAAAAGGCGGAAACTACGGCTGGAACGTGATGGAAGGAATGCATTGCTACAACGCATCGAGCTGTAACATGACAGGCCTGATGCTGCCGATTGCGGAGTATGACCACACGGAAGGCAATGCCGTGATCGGCGGCTATGTCTATCATGGAACAGCGATTCCGGCGCTGGCGGGGAGCTACGTTTTCGGGGACTTTGTTGTGGGGAAAATTTGGCGATTGACGCAGGACAATGCGGGCGTCTGGCAGCGGGTTCTGTTACTGAGCAGCGGGCGCGGTATTAGTTCATTTGGGCAGGACTCGGCGGGAGAGCTTTACGTGGTGGACTATAGTGGAGCGATTTTGCAGGTCGCGCCGTAGCCCTAGTACCGTGACCGTGTGATTCTTGCTACGTGGGTCTTGCCCGATTTAGGATGTAAACATCATGCGGTCACGGTGCTAGCGCAGCTGACGTTTGAGCATGGTTGGTAGATTTTGATCCCGCTCTGGACCCCACATAGAATTGAAAGGGCGCCCAGTAAAACGGATTGTGGAATCTGCTGTCATGCAGTAGCGCTAGTTTGGCGGCGCGCAGAGCCGCATCCGGACTCTCGCCACGCTCGATCCCATGGTAAAACTGATCCATCAGTTGTGGCGTGGAAGCGTCCGTCACCTCCCACAAAGCGGCGATCACGTTGTGCGCGCCAGCGCGCAGGAACGCCCACGAAAGTCCGACGAGGCCCTCGCCCGAGTACGAAGGTCCCCCGGCCCCGTAACACGCCGAGACCGTTACCAGTTCCGCCCGCAACGGGTGCAGAAGAATGTCCCGTGCATACAGCTTGAATGAATCACTCTCCGCGCCGCGGCTGGACAGCACGATCGCCGAATCCAGCGGGCTCAGGCGGCTGGCGATTCCATGCGCCACAAAATGGATATGCGAAAACAGTTCTGGGTGGCCATCCAGATACGCCTGTGGAGTCGCCTCCGCCCCCGTGAGAGTTTTCCACTGCGCCTGCGAAAAATGCCGGGCGACGGCATCCATCTGCGCTCCCGCTTTCGGCAGCGGCGGATATTTGTCGTTCGGCGGCAAGCTATTACCGATCAACAGTAAGCTGCGATTGTGCTTGGTTGTTCCAAAATCTGACGCACCCGAGCTCGATGCCCCCAGCAGCAGCAACGAACTCGCGTTCGCTATTGTCACGTCTTCAATCCAAAAGTGCAGCTTCGGCGCGGGGACTAACAAGGTTTCGAAATTAAGGTTGTTGAGCTTTCCGTCCGGCAGGATGAACACTTTTGCGTCTTTGGGGAGGAGTGATTGCGCCGGGGTAATCAGCATGCGATAGAGCAACTGTCCATCGTCGTCGGCAGATTCAAGAACGTCATGCGGTCCGACGAGAGCTGCGCGATACCGTTCCACGGCCGCTTCAATGATGGAGCCCGCAGGCAGAGTGAACAGGCTCGTTTTCCGCGCGGTGATGACCCAGAGTAAAGATTGCTTCTCGCCGAGCCAATAAAAAAGAAGCGTACCTCCGGCTCGACGGGCGATGGCTTGCGCGTGCAACGGCGAAGGCTCAGTGGATTTCCCCGCTGGCAGGGCGCCCAATCCTTCGGCTAGAGTTCGAGCACGGCTGTGGTCGGCCCAGCGAAGCGCATCGCCGTTTCTTTTTTGGGCTACGAGAAAGTGGATGTAGTCGTCGTAGATACGGGAGGCGTTGGCGAAGAACGAAAGCTTGGAGCGCCGAATGGAGTCGCGAGCTCCTTCGAAAGTAGCTAAAGCTGCGTGAAATTGCTGGTCCGCCTCAAGGAAACGACCCTCGCTTGCGTAGAGCAGAGCACGCGAGTGTTCCGCCTCCAACTTTAGAAAGACAGGGCAGCCCTTCTCATTCTCGATCTCAATAAGCTTGGTTTCGGCATCCGCGCCGTCCCCCCGGTGAGCGGCCAAATCTGCTTGAACTAGCATTGGGTAGAGCTCGTCGCACCGATTCTTGTCCTGTCGCGCTATGTCAAGTGCTCGTTGCGCATATTCGCTTGCCTTCGCGACATCGCCGGTCAGCAAGGAAAATCGGGCCGAGACACGCAAGGCGTTGTAGATATGCTGCTGGGCCTTGATTCCCTCCGCAAGAGCTAAAGCTTTTTGAAACGACTGAGCGGCCAACTCAAACTTGCGCTGGTCCATGTAGACGTATCCTAGGTCGGTAAGGAAATTCTCCTGGTTGGAAATGTCGCCAACGTCAGCCGCGCTTTTTTCGGCTGCCTGAAGCTTTTGCAGAGCCAGTTCATAGTCACCTAGCTTGTAGTAGGCCCAGCCCAGGTTGCCCTGAGCGACAAGCGCGATATCTTTAGCGCCTATCGTGTTGGAGAGTTGATAGGAGTCTTCGGACCGTTCCATCGCTTCGTCAAATCGTTCTTGATCTAGAAGAACACTCCCAAGGTTGAGAAGAGCGCTGGATTCGAGAAAGCTGTCCTTGTGTGCGCGGGCGAATAAAAGAGAGCGATCGAGATCTGCTCGCGCTTGATCCGTTTGGCCTCGGTCTTTCAGCATAAGACCACGAACCTGCAGCACCTCTCCACAGCTTGCGTCCGGTACGGTCGCGCAGGATCGCGCGGCTTCTTCGAGCTGTGCATCCACCTCAGCCGACGGCTTCAAGCGTGCTCTTGCCATGAGCTCAAGCGACAAGATGGATGTCTTCAGCCCGAGCGCGTCGGGAGCGCCGGGTCGAGACGCCAGTAAGCGGAGAACATCTTCATACTTTGCCTGCCACAAAGCAGATCTTGCTTCCAGAACCCTGAACCTCCAAGCCCACTCTGGGCTGGACCGCTGGAATCGCTGCCAGCCCTCCTCGGCCATTTGCTGGCTCTGAGCCAGGTCGCCATGCTGAAAAGTTCGCTGCGCGTGCTCAAAAGCCGCCTGCGGGCTTTCGGGACGGATACAAGACAGCCCGCAGGCAAGAATCAGGAACACAAGAACGGAAGAGGCTACGGCCTTGTGTTGCCGTTGGAACCGCTGCCACCGAAATGCACTCCGCCCGTCTGACTTGAGTCCACGCTGACCATGGTTAGATGGAAAGCATGATCCACCGCCAGTTTGGCGAGCGATACCTTGCCGAACCCAGCCACCTCGACGGCGTGACCGAAAGAAGTTCCTGGGGTGGCCTTCGCCACATGTGTAACTAATGAGCACTCCACCTTGCCTGGCTGTCCGGCTGCGGCAGCGTCCCCATGATACTGCTGCGCCACCCGGTTGAGGAATTTAGCATCTTGAAGGTAGGGTTTGTCGCCGTCCGGCTTCGGCCCACAAATACCAAGGTCGAATACAGGCTCCACCTCGCGCCCGCCAATCCGCAAGTTCTCGAAGCGCGTGCCGAGGAAGGTTACCGAGGGCACATAACCCTCCAAAGGATGCTCGGTGGAGAGCTGTGCGAACACAAGATCAGCCATGACCATGCCATGCACGTTAAGGCCGGTCAAGACTGAGGTCGCGAGCGTGACCCAGCCGTAGCCAGCCTTGGAACTGCGCGTTCCGGCTACATGCATGTATGCGGATTTGAAGGAAATGCCATTGGACTGGTGGCCGTCGACAAATTGTGAACGAAAGCCGCCACCTTCGGGCAGGCGGATGAATCCCTGGTTTCCCAGCTCGCGGGTCAGGGCATGATCCGAGTCCGAGCGGAAGATGTGGGCGTGAGCGTGAAACGTGTGCGTGCGCGTAGTGTCGGCGCCAGCTTGAAATTCAACCCCGGTCCCTGACGTTTCCCCGCGGATACTGCTCTCTACTTGTGCGAGAGCGTCCGAAGGGAGCATCGCCGCCAAACCAGACAAAGCCCCAACATTTACGAGTTGATTGAAAAACGTTCTTCGGTCGGAACCCATGGACTAACCTCCTGTGAGCTCTCAGAGCTCGCCGAAGTTATAT
>JAYTQD010000169.1:0-4611 GCA_043746935.1 Acidobacteriaceae bacterium
CTCTCCGAGGGGATGACGCCGAATGAACTCGTCGAATGGCTCAACGAATATCTGAGCGCCATGACGGATATTCTGTTCCGCCACCAAGGCACGCTCGACAAATACATTGGCGATGCGATCATGGCATTTTGGGGATCGCCCTATCCACAGGAAGACCACGCTGTCGCGGCCTGTCGTTGTGGTCTGGAAATGAACCGGTGTCTCGACGAGCTGAACGTGAAATGGCGTGCCGAAGGGAAGAAAGAAGCGGCCATGGGCGTGGGCATCAACACGGGGCCGGTGAATGTGGGCAACATGGGCTCGGCCAAGCGGCTTTCGTGGACGGTGATGGGCGACAACGTTAACCTGGCGTCACGTCTCGAAGGTCTGACGAAGGAATACCACATTCGCACCATCTTGAGCGAAGGCACCTATCTTCAGGTCAAAGACGAGTTCGTATGCCGCGAGGTCGATAAGATTCGCGTGAAAGGCAAGCTGCAGCCGGTGACGATCTACGAGCTACTGGACAATGCAACAGCTCGACCGCAATATGCTGATCGGCTGGCGCGCTTCGATGACGCGATGCAGGCCTATCGGCGGCAAGACTGGCCGCTGGCGGCTGCGAAGTTTGCGGAACTGCTCACGCACTATCCCGACGATGGGCCGTCGCAGGTATTGCTGCAGCGGGTATTGGAGTTCCAGGAAAGCGCTCCCGCGGCGGATTGGGATGGGGTGTACGTGATGAAGACGAAGTAGCGATTCTTGTGAGACGCGGGCGCCTCGCCCACGTGCCTTGGGCCACGAAAATACGCCATTGTTCTTATCCTTTTGTTCTTATCCATCACGTCTGTCATTCTGAGCGTAGCGAAGAATCCCCCGGATGCTCGGAGTGACAAAAACCCTTTCCCGCTTTCTCACGAGGACGTTTGACAGAGAGAAAGCCTGAGAGAGGAATGTCAGGGAAAGGGTGTAGGGGTCCTTCGCTGCGCTCAGGATGACAGAGGAAAGGGTATGTGCCGTACCGATAGTTCCGCAATAAGAATATGCCGAAGACTTACTTCATCGGTCCCGCCGCTGCCTGGTCCACCAGCCAAATCAAGCTTCCGTTGGTGGGCTTGATTCCCTGTGCGGGATAGGTTTCCGGGTCGTGCTTGCCTTGCAGCACTTGAAGAAGGGCTTCCTGCTTTTCCGCGCCGGTCGCCATAAACAGAATCGCCGCCGCGTTGTTGAGCACGGGGTAGGTGAACGTAATGCGCCAAGTCTTAAATTTCTCCACCCAATTGGCCGTCACCAAGCGCTCGTCTTCGTGCAGCGCCGCCGTTCCAGGAAATAGGGAAGCCGTGTGTCCGTCGGGGCCCATGCCCAGTAGAATGAGATCGAAACGCGGTAGAGCGTCGTCTTCGAGCTGGAAGAACTGCCGCAGCGTCTGCTCGTAGGATTGCGCCGCCGTATCGGCATCGGGAATCTCCGCCGGGACACGGAAGATATTTTCCTTGGGGATTGGCGCCTGAGAAAACAACGACTCGCTCGACATGCGGAAATTGCTGTCTGGGCTGTCGGGGGGGACATGCCGCTCGTCGCTGAAGAAGAATCGTATCTTGTCCCATGGCACGTCGGACTGCGTCGCCAGCAGGGAATACAGATGCCGAGGCGTTGAGCCGCCTGACAGCGCCACGGTAAACCGTCCGCTGCCCTGAATTGCGGTGCGGGCGCGTTGCAGGAACTCCGTCGCCGCCGCCGTGAACACGGCGGGAGGATCGGTTAGGACGCGTACGATAGGTCTGGAACTCATAGTTTACAGTTCTTAAAATAGCAGAGAGCCTGGAATTGCCTCAAAACACGTAGGCCCAGACGCCCTCGTCTGGGCGGGGCGAGCAACGCTCGCCTAGCTCTTGCTTGCCGAACCGATCTCCCGGCTGGGCAGGCGAGGGCGCCAGCCCCTACGCGAGCCCAACTTGGGCGCACCGCGCCGCCCCGAGCAGTGCCGTCTTATCGTTCGTAATCACGCAAACGGGAATCGATTCCAGCACACGTTGCAATCGGCCTTTGCTGCGAAAGGCATCCATGAAGAGCGGGCCTTTGAGCTTGCTGAGAATTTTGGGAGCGATCCCGCCGCCCAGGAAAACGCCACCCGTGGCCATGACTTTCAGGGCCATGTTTCCAGCTTCCGCTCCATAAATGGAAATGAAGAGGTCCAGCGCTTGCATGCAAACCTGGCACTTGCCTTCCATGGCGGCTTTGGAAATGATGGCCGCTGGATCGGAGCTGTCCATTTGTTCCACCAGCGAGGACTCGGGCCGTCCGTGCCCAGTGTCGCGCAGAAAATTGAACACGTTAACCAGCCCCGGCCCGGAAAGAATCCGTTCGTAACTGACGTGGCCGAAGCGCGCCACCAGATATTGCAACAACTGCATTTCCACGTCATTGCGCGGCGCGAAGTCGGTGTGGCCGCCCTCACAGGCGAAAACATGGTGTTGCTTGCCGTCCCAGTAGAGGCCCGCTTCGCCGAGGCCGGTGCCAGCAGAGACGACAGCCTGGTTTCCCTCCGGCTGTCCCTGCATTTGATTGAGGCCGACCAAGTCATCCCCGCTCAGCGCGGCGATGCCCCAGGCGTTGGCCTCGAGGTCATTGATGAGCCTCACCTGAGCAAGCTCAAGTTCTTGTGCGAGCTGCGTGGATTCCACAACCCAAGGCAAGTTGGAAGTTTCGCAGCGCCCGTTGACCACCGGACCGGCGATGCCGAAGCAGGCCGCATCCGGTTTCTGTTCTGGGGTAATTTGCGCGGCAAACTTCGCCACTATTTCATCCAGCCCGCTGAACTGGCGGCTGGGGAACACGGTTTCCGTGACTTGTTCTAACTTCCCAGCCCGTACTTCGTAGAGCGCCAAACGCGCATTCGTCCCACCTATATCCCCGGCAAGAATCACTTTTCGAAATTCCTCCAACTACGGCCGTCCTTGGTGAGCAGCTCGTCGGCTTCTTTTGGCCCCCAGCTCCCGGAGGCATAATTCGGAAAATTCCGCGGCGGCAGGGCTTTCCACACGTCCAGTAGCGGGGTCACGATACTCCACCCAGCCTCGACCATGTCGGCGCGCTGGAAGAGCGTAGCGTCGCCCACCATGCAATCGTGCAGCAGACGCTCGTAGCCCGTGCTCGGCTGCACACCAAAATAATCGGCGTATTCAAAGTCCATATCCACCGAGCCAAGGCGCATGGAAGGCCCCGGAACCTTGGCGGCAAAGCGCAGCGAAATGCCCTCTTCCGGCTGAATGTGGAGCACTAACTGGTTCGGCATCAAGGATTCAATCGTAGTATCGCGAAATAGAATCAGCGGTGCGCGCCGGAATTGAATCACCACGTGCGTGTTGCGCGCCGCGATGCGTTTACCCGTGCGCACGTAGAAGGGAACCCCGGCCCAGCGCCAGTTATCGATGGCCAGCTTCATAGCCACAAACGTTTCCGTGCGCGAATCTGGAGCAACGGAGGGTTCGCTGCGGTAAGCCGGTACGTGCTGCCCGCCCGTCTCTCCTTCGCCATACTGACCACGAACGGTTTTGGTGAGTACTTCTTCGCCCGTAAGCGGCTGGATGGCGTGCAGAACTTTCGCCTGCTCGTCGCGCAGCACATTGGCCTCGAACGAAATCGGCGGCTCCATGGCGATGAGGCTGATCAGCTGCATGATGTGATTCGGCATCATGTCGCGTAGCGCACCCGACTGGTCATAATAGCCCCCGCGGCCCTCGACACCCACCGTTTCTCCCACGGATATCTGTACGTGGTCGATGTATCGGCGGTTCCAGATCGGCTCGAAAATACCGTTGGCAAAGCGCAACGCCAAAATATTCTGGACCGTCTCTTTGCCCAGATAGTGGTCGATGCGGTAAATCTGTGTCTCTTTCGCAGCCTTCAAAAGTTGCCGGTTCAGCGCTTCGGCCGATTCCAGATCCCGGCCAAACGGCTTTTCCACGATCACCCGCCGCCAGCCCTTGTCTTCGTTCATCAGGCCAACTTCGGAAAGATTGTCCACAATTGTGCCGAAGAAATCCGGCGCCGTAGCCATGTAGTAGAAGTAATTGCCATGCGTGGAATGGTCTTTGTCGACCTGTTGCAGCGTGTCGCTTAAGTTTTGAAACAGGGCTTTATCCGCGAAGTCACCTGTCAGATAATAGAGACGCCGCTCGAACCACTCCCAGAGATCCGTGTCCACGTTCTGCGTAGTGGCAAATTGCTTGATGTCCTCCGCCATTTTTTTTCGGAATTCGTCGGTGGACATCTCATTGCGCGCCACGCCAATAATGGCAAACTCGCGCGACAGCAATTGCTGCTTGGCGAGGTTGTAGAGCGCGGGGATGAGCTTGCGGCGGGTCAAGTCGCCCGCAGCGCCGAAAATCACCATCACGCAGGGATCGCCGAGCTTTCCCACGCGCTCCCCATTTCCCGTTGGTACTACGGTTGCCTCCGCCATGCCACGCTCCGTAATTCAGACTTCTTGGGTCAAACTCTAGTGCTTGCCCTGCTCAATGTGTCCGCCAAACTTCTGCCGCATCGCCGACAACATCTTCTCGGCGAACGTATGCTCCTGGCGCGAACGGAAGCGCGTATACAACGCCGCCGTCAGCACTTCCGCCGGTA
>JAYTQD010000170.1:0-1705 GCA_043746935.1 Acidobacteriaceae bacterium
TGCAATTCCATGCGGCGCGTCCCACCTACGGGGGGATCGAACAGGTGCTGTTACTGACCCACAAACGCATCACCAGCTTCAAGCCCAGCGTCGTTGTCGTGGACCCGGTTACCAATCTGCTGATGGTCAGCACGCAGAACGAAGTGCGGTCCATGCTCACCCGGCTGGTCGATTTTCTGAAGACACAGGGAATCACCACGATCTTCACCAGTTTGACGGCGGCGGGGGCCTTGGAAGCCAGCGAGGCGGACGTCTCCTCCCTCATGGACACCTGGCTGCTCCTAAAAAACATCGAGGTCGGGGGGGAGCGGAACCGCGCGCTCTACGTGCTGAAATCGAGAGGCATGGAGCATTCCAACCAGATTCGCGAATTCGTGCTCACGGACGACGGCCTACGATTGCTGGACGTTTACCTCGGACCCGAGGGCGTGCTGACCGGTTCTGCGCGTGTGTCGCAGGAAATGCGCGAGAAAGCAGTGGTCACGTTCCGTCTGCAAGAACTGGAATCCCGCCGCCGTGAACTGGAGCGCAAGCGCCGGATTTTTGAGGCCCGCATGGTCATGCTCCGGGCGGAGTTTGAAGTGGAGGAAGAAATCATTCAACAGACCATCTCCGAATCGGAATTGCTCGGCGAGGAAGTGGTGCAGGACCGCGGGCAGATGGTGCTGAGCCGACAAGCGGACTCTTCCTCCTACAAGAAGGATGTGCGCGCGAAAACCGTGCGGAGACCCTAAATGCCGACAACCAAGAGAAAAACTCGGGCGCGGCCTCGTAGACCGGGCCTCCAGAAACCGGTGGTTTGGAATCTGCGGCTCTACGTGGCGGGCCAGACTCCCAAGTCCATTCGCGCCTTTGCCAACCTCAAGGTGCTGTGTGAGGAGCACTTGAAGGGCCGCTATCGGATCGAAGTGATCGACCTGAGGGAGCATCCGCAACTGGCGCGCGGCGACCAGATCGTAGCCATTCCGACCCTGGTAAGAAGGCTTCCGCCTCCGGTCCGAACGATCATCGGAGACCTGTCCAATAGCGTGCGGCTGTTGGTGGGTCTGGATCTGCGAAAGGTAGACTGACTGATCTCAGAATGGCCTACATGAAAAACCCCACGAAAAAGCGCAGCCCGGCAGGAAAGCGAAAACTCGGATTGGCCGGGGAATGGGAGCAGCCCGGGTCCAGTTCTCGCCAGGGTAAGTACGTTTTGCGTTTGTACGTGAGCGGATCCACGTTGAAATCGGCGCTGGCTGTAGAGAATATCAAGCGGATTTGTGAGCAGTACTTGAAGAATCGGTATGACCTGAAAGTCATCGACATTTACCAGCAGCCGAATCTGGCCAGGGACGAGCAGATTGTGGCGGTGCCCACGCTCATTAAACGGTTCCCGCCCCCGCTGCGAAGGCTCATTGGGGACCTGTCGAACCTAAAAAAAGTGCTCTTCGGACTGGACCTGGGAATGCGGGAGTAATAGCTGGCGGAAGGAGGGAAAAGGTTGGCTGACAGGAAGAAAAACCGCTCCCCGCAAAAACTGCCGGCCCTTTCGCGCCGGGAATTGGTCGCACGCCTGAGCGAAGCCGAGGAAACCCTCCGTGCCATTCGTTCCGGCGAAGTGGATGCCATTGTTGTGAACGGCCAAGGCGGGGAGAAAGTGTTCACGCTGCAGGGGGCCGATCATACCTATCGTGTTTTCGTGGAGAGGATGAACGAGGGCGCC
>JAYTQD010000171.1:0-1703 GCA_043746935.1 Acidobacteriaceae bacterium
CAGTTCTTCAAAGTCTCTGCGCACTCCCGCCGGATTCCCCATGCGCCAACAGTACCAGAAACTTCCAAGAATGTCACTATATTATGCAATGCTCAATAGTGTGAAAATTTTGCGTTTGTCGCTATGAGCTTTGGTACCATTGTAGGTATACGAACTCAACCGCTCTAAAATCAGTAGTTTAAGCTTGGTCTTTCACAAGAGCGATTGGCCGTATTCGTGCATCTAACATAGGGACGGAGAGAGATCGCGAGGGGTACCTTAGCCGTTTCGTGGATGCCGAAAGCCCGAAAGAGCCATCGGATCAGCCCTGAAACAAGCATCGCGACCTCGATCTTCGTCATCTGAAAACCCATATGCCCCCAGTTTCCAACCGACCGCTCTTCTCACCTCTTCCTGACGCCAGACCGCCCTGGCGGAAGATGCTTTTCAGCATGGGAGTGGAAGTAGCGGCCGTTTTGATCATCGCGCTGCTGGTGCTGATCAGCCCGGTGGGAAATGTGGCGACGAAAAAGTTCATTACATCCATCACCTTGGTGGACACGCCACCTCCGGTGCCCCAGGTGCCGCAGCCGATTCGCCAACTGACGCCTCCTCCTCCAGTGGAAGAAATCACGACCGCGCTCAAGCTTCCGGCGCCGATGGTGCCCAAGCCGAAGATCGAAGAAGAAGTCACCGCGCCGAAGATTCAAGTGGCCTCCAAGCGCCCTGTGATCGATATCCCGCCGCCTAAGATTCCGCGAGAGCTGGTCAAGACCAACGTGTTTACCACAGGAAGCTCGGCGCCCCCAACCATCGCTCGCGCCCCGGACAAGGTACAGACCGGCGGCTTCGGCGATCCGAACGGAATTCGCGCGGAGAACAACCAAAGCAAGGCTGCGGTGAACATTGCGAAAGCGGGAGGGTTTGACATGCCCGTTGGCGCCGGCTCCGGAAATGGGACCGGCGGCGAAAAAGGCGTCAAAGGCGTCGTGGCCAGTTCCGGCTTTGGCAATGGCGTCGCCCAGGGAGATGGCAGCGGCAGGGTTTCGGCCTCGCGTGTAGGTGCCGTCCGGCAGGGCGGTTTCGGCGACGCGGAGACGGCGGTTCGCACCGCGCCGAAGACGCAGACTGCCGTGGTGCCCCATACTACTCCCGTGGAGGTGCTTTACAAGCCCACCCCGGTGTATACAGAAGAAGGACGCAAGCTGAAGATTGAGGGTGAGGTCATACTCGAAGTCTCTTTTGAAGCGGCGGGAAAAGTTCGCGTTGTGCGGGTTGTGAGCAGCCTGGGCCACGGCCTGGACGAAGCCGCTGTTCACGCCGCGGAGCAAATTCATTTCAAACCGGCCACCCGCGATGGTCAGCCCTCGGATTCAGCGGCGAAGTTACACATTATCTTCCAGCTCACGTAATAGCACACTCGTTTTTCTATAGGAACAACATGCAAACAATGCGATGGATGATTTTCACTTTCGGAACATTTCTATTGGCTACGAGCTTGGCTATGGGACAGGCGGCCCCGGCCTCGAAGCCATCTCCCGCGACCCCGGCCGCCGTTACTCAAACTGCGCCCAACACTGCGCCCGCCCCAGCTCCTCCACCCGGCGCGACCGCCACGGACACAACAGCGGCACCGGTGGCGGCAGCTCCCGCGCGCAGTGGTCCGCCTCCGTCCTTCGACCAAGTCCTCGATTTCATCGTGGACCGCGAGAACCGCTTCGTCA
>JAYTQD010000172.1:0-4598 GCA_043746935.1 Acidobacteriaceae bacterium
TGCTCGCTCCCGCATGTTCACCAACCGGCAATGTTCCGCCATCACCGCCAACCGCTTCTCTTCTTCCGTCAATTCCCGCCCCGCTCGCAGCAACCTCTCAGCCTGAACCACAGCCTTCAATTCATCCGCCGCCTGCTCCAGCCGATCATTCACCAGTATATAGTCGTAGTCCATGTAGTTCGCAATCTCTCGATAGGCCGTGGCCAGGCGGCGCTGGATCACCTCTCCAGAATCCTCGCTCCGGTTGCGTAGACGCCACTCCAGGGTCTTGCGGTTGGGCGGAAGAATAAAGATGCTGACGGCATCGGGCAACTGTTCTCGGATTTGTTTCGCTCCCTGAACATCGATATCAAGTACCAGATCGTGGTTTTTCTGCGTGGCCTCGCGCATGAAGCGGCGCGAGGTGCCGTAGAAATTATTGCCAAACACCTCCGCATGCTCCAGGAACTCGCCCTTGCGCACCATCGTCGTAAAATCCGCGCGGCTCACAAAGTAGTATTCGCGCCCGTTCTGCTCGCTGCCTCGCGGCGCGCGCGTGGTGTAGGAAACGGAAAAATCCAGCCCCGGTACCAGCCGCCGGACCTCATTCACCAACGTCGATTTGCCCGACCCGGAAGGCGCAGAAATAATGTAGACAATCGTCATTCCAGATTCTGTACCTGCTCTTTGGATTTCTCAATCTCCGACTTCACCACCAGCCCAATCTCCGTAATCTTCATCGCCTCGCCAGCCAAACCGGAGGTTTTCGAGAGCATCGTATTTGCCTCCCGATTCATTTCCTGCAACAGAAAGTCGAGCTGCTTGCCCGCTTCGCCACCCGCGTCCAGCAGTCCCAGAAAGTGATCCACGTGATTTCCCAAGCGCACCAATTCTTCCTGAATATCGCTGCGATCCGCTAATAGAGCCACTTCCTGCAGCACACGCGCCGGATCCGCATGCGCCCCGATCAACTCCGTCATGCGCGCTTGCAGCCGGTCGACATAAGCTTTCTGCACGGAAGCCCGATACATTCCGACTTCCACCACCGCCTTCCGCAAGCGCTCCATCCGCTCCCGCAGTTCGCGAGCCGTGGCCAGACCTTCCTCTTCGCGCATGGCATTCAAACGTTCCAACGCTTCCGGCACACAGGCCATGACCGCTTCATCCAAGGCTTCGCCAACTCGTGACGCCACCGCCTCCATCGCGCCCGGGATTCGCAAGATGGCATTCAAATCTGGCTCGCCCGAGATAGCAAACTCCTTCGCTACCGCGCGAAACGACTGCACATACCCGCCGACAATCTCTTTATTCACCACCAACTCGACCGCCGCACCATCTTCTCCGGCACGCTCCAGCGAAACCGTCACATCCACGTGCCCGCGCGTCATCTTCTCTTTGAGAACGCGTCGCAACTTCATCTCCAGCCCATCGCTCTCCGACGGCAAACGAAATTGCAAATCCAGAAACCGGTGATTCACCGACTTCAGCGACAGCGTGAAGGCACGTCCACCCTCCACCTTCCCCGCCACCCGCGCATAGCCCGTCATGGATCGAATCGCCATATCTTATGTTCGCAAACCTTCACCACGGAGACACGGAGCCACCGAGGAACTTTGAGTGACTGCACCGTCCAAGATTATCGAACGTTGCCAAGGATTTCTCCGTGTCTCAGTGTCTCCGTGGTGAAAGATTTGAGCAAGACTCACGACCCCACTTCCTCAAACTGCAACTCATACAACCGCCGATACGTCCCCAATTTTTGCATCAATTCTTCATGTGCCCCAATATCGGCAATCGTTCCACCCTCCAGCACCACAATCCGGTCCGCCCGCCGCACCGTCGAAAGCCGGTGCGCGATTACCAGCACAGTTCGCCCACTCATCAAATTCTGTAGCGCCGCCTGCACCAGCGACTCCGACTCTGTGTCCAGCGCCGAAGTCGCCTCATCCAAAATTAGAACAGGGGCATTTTTAAGAATCGCCCGCGCAATGGCCAGCCGCTGCCGCTCCCCGCCGGAAAGCCGTACGCCGCGTTCTCCAATCACCGTATCGTATCCATTCGGCAGCGCCTGAATAAAATCATGCGCCAGCGCCGCCTTCGCCGCCGCTTCCACCCGTTCTCTCGGCACGTTCGGCTGCCCATAGGCAATGTTGTTCCGCAAAGTGTCGTTGAACAGCACTGTCTCCTGCGTCACAATCCCCACCTGCGCCCGCAAAGAGGCCAAGGTTACGTCGCGCACATCCAGCCCATCCATCATCAACCGCCCACCCGTCACATCAAAAAACCTCGGAATCAAATGCACCAGCGTGCTCTTCCCCGCCCCGCTGGACCCCACCACCGCCACCACTTCCCCGCGCTTCACTTCCAGATTAATCCCGTGCAGCACTTCCCGAGCTTCGGCCCCATCCGCCCGGTAGGCAAATTCCACGTTCTCAAAACGGATCGATTCCTGAAACTCTCCCAGTCTGGCCGCCCCGATCTTCTCTTTCACCTCGTCATCCGTATCCAGAAACTGAAATATGGAAGCCGAAGCCCCCACAGCCTGCTGAAAATTATTATTCAGCGTCGCAAACTTCCGCACCGGGTCGTACATCTTGAACACCGCGATGATGAACGCGAGAAACAACCCCTCGCTCAAAACCTGCGTCCGGATCTGGTCGCGCCCCACCAGCAACAGCAGGGCCACAGCAATCGCCCCAAACGTATCCATCAACGGCGAACTAATCGCCGCCGCCGCCACCGACCGCAAATTCGCCCGTAACAATCGCCGCGCCGCCTCGCGATAGCGCGTGATCTCCCAGGTCTCCATGCTGAACGCTTTCACGATCCTGTTTCCCGTGATCGTCTCGTGCAGAATGTTCTGGATTTCCGCCAGCTTGTCCTGTCCGCGCCGCGTCGTCGTGCGCACTTTCCGCCCAATTTTTCTCGCGGAAAAAAGAATGACGGGAATAAACAACACCAAAACCCACGCCAGTCTCTTCCCCGTCACCACCACCACAATCGCTAGAAAAATGAACGTGAAAAACTGCTGCAAAATCTCCGCCAGCACGCTCGACATCGCATACTGCACTCGCTCAATGTCGTTGATCAACGCCGACAACAGCGTCCCCGTCGAGTGCTTCTGAAAAAACGCCGCCGACCGCTTCAGCGTCGCGTTGTAAAGTTCGTCGCGCAGGTCGGTAATCATGCCAAACCCGGCGTAGTTCACCAGATACGTCCCCGCGTAATCGAACAGGGCTTTCAGCACGGTGGACCCCACCAGCGAAAACGCCACCACCGTCCACACATTGTGAAAATGCGAGGGAACAAACTGCTCTAGATGGATTTCCCGCCCCGTCCAGGGCATCTTGAAAAGAGGAATGGTATCGGTAGCTTCGGAGGGATGCAGCACGCGGTCAAACACCGGACGCATCAACAAAACACGGAACGCGTCCAGCAGCCCCACCCCGGCCATCAGCAACAGGCCCGGGACCAGTTGCCACCAATACGGCATCAAGTAGCGAAGCAGCCGAGTCCGTTGCCTCATGCGCCTCCACCGGATTTGCCCGACAATTGATGCAAGCCGCTATTCTACTCTGGACCACGCCCGCGTGGCGCGGGTGCCCCCGCCCGCCAAAGGTTTTACGAACAAAAATCAGGCCTGCGGACATACAGCCGCAGGCCTGTCTCCGTCGACCACCCCCCCAGACGCGACGAAACAACCTCAAAATCTTTCCGGAAACGAAATCCACTCCTGCAACAGCCCCATCCGCAAGAGTCTTTGATTGCCCCGTCCTTGTCGCGTTCCTCAGCGACAGAGCCTGCCCTGAGAGTGTGTGACTTTTTTAATTTCTCTCAACGACCGATGCTGAAAGTAAAAGACTTATGTACCTCAAAATGGCCGAGAGTCAATAAAGTCACATACTCTGTGCGAAGTCGGAGGGATGGGGCTATCCCTCACACCCCTAGTTCACTGTGAACTTCGTCGGGCTGTTGGCTGCTCCTCCCGGTGTGGTAATGGAAATCGCTACCGCTCCGGCCACCAATCCCGCAGGCACAACCGCCGTCACTTGCGAGTCCGACTTCACCGTGAACGTGATCGCCTTCACCGTGCCAAATTTGACCGCACTCGTTTGAATCAACCCAGTGCCGTTGATCGTCACCAGAGTCCCCACCGGACCGTTCGGCGGAGTGAAGTTTGTGATCTTCGGCTTCACCTTGTACGTCTGTGGACTCGTCAGCGTGGTCGCGCCCGTCGTCACCGTGACTGCGCCCGTGTGCGCTCCCGCGGGAACGACCGCGGTAAGATAAGTCGTTCCAGAAAGCGTCACCGAGGTTGCGGCCACACCACCAAACTTCACCACCGACGCGCCGCTAAAGCCCTGCCCTAACATGCCCACGCTCGCGCCCACAAAGCCCGTCTTCTGCGTCGGCTCCAGACTCACAAACGCCGCATCGCCCGTCGCCACGCTGAAGAACGTGCCTTGGCATATGTTGGGGCAGGGGCCGCCCCCTCCACCGCCACCGGGGGTCGTTCCATACAAGAGTCCGTTCGTATTCTGAATCAGCGTCGAGCTGGGCAAGGCCCCATCAACAGGAGGGTTCGGAAACTGAAATGATGTAAACACGCCGGCGGCAGT
>JAYTQD010000173.1:0-27701 GCA_043746935.1 Acidobacteriaceae bacterium
TGATTGGCAGACTCCGGACCGCGTCGTCGATCCAATAAGCGGTACCGATCAAATTCATTGTTTCTGCTGAAATAATGGTCCTCGATTCGACGTGTAAGAGGGATTTGGAACAAGGTTCTAGGCGATGTGGGACTTGTTGACAGTATGAAAGCGGAGGAATGCTGTGGCTGACGAACAAGTGATTAAGCTCTTAGAAGAAATTAGAGATTTGCAGAAGCTGCACGTGGAGAATTATAAAGAGGCACTTAAGAACCAGCAGGAGTCCATTGACATCCAGAAGCGGGCGATGCGCCGTCAGAAGATAACACAACTCACCTGTGTTCTCTTGCTAGCGGCCTTTTTTGTGTTCTTGGCTTGGTCTTCGCATCCATGACCAGACTGTTGATCGGCAACAAGTATTAAGATCTGATACACAATAGGCGGATACAATAGCTGGCGATGGAAATCTCAATACTGCGCCAGACCGTTTCTTTCGCCGCCGCCATGTTGATTCTGGTGGCGTACGTGGGCCATCAGATGAACTGGATGGACTCGCGGAAAGCGGCTTACAACATCCTGAACGCTGTTGGTTCCGCCATTCTTGCTTATATCGCCTTCCATCCTTTCCAGCTTGGATTTGTTGTGTTGGAAGGGGTTTGGACGGTGGTCAGCATTTATGCGTGGATGCGGGGCCGGCGGCAGGCTGCGTGAGGAAGCCCGCATGAGCGATCTCCGTATGAATGACGCCCGCAGTTCTCGCCATGATTGGATTGTGCTCGCGGTCGTGTGCGGGTTCCTGTTTTTTTACGGGCTGGGCGCGTTTGGACTGGTGGGAGCGGATGAGCCGCGCTACGCGCAGGTGGCGCGGGAAATGTTTGAGCGCCACGATTGGATTACGCCTACGCTGGGTCACCAACCTTGGCTGGAAAAGCCGGTGCTTCTCTACTGGGAGGAGATGGCCGCGTTCCAATTTTTTGGTGTAAGTGATTGGGCGGCGCGGCTGCCGTCGGCGTTCTCGGCGGCGCTGATGATTGCCGCGATTTACCTTTTCTTGCGGCGCTTTCGGCCGGGCTCGGAGTTGGATGGAGCGTTGATGACCGCGTCGTGCGCGGCGGTTGTGGGATTTGCGCGCGCTGCGGCGACCGATATGCCCCTGGCCGCCAATTTTTCGATTGCCCTGTTGGCGTGGTATGCGTGGTATGAGAGCCGCGAACGGCGCTGGCTGCTGGCAGCCTATGGCTTTCTCGGGCTGGCCACGCTGGCGAAAGGTCCGGTGGCGTGCGCCTTTTTTGCGCTGATTCTATTCGCCTTCGCGGCGGTGCGGCCCAAAAAAGACTGGAGGCGGATCGCGCAAACGCTATGGTGGCCGGGCATTGTTGTCTATTGCGCGGTCACCCTGCCTTGGTTTGTGGCGGTGCAACTACGCAACCCGGAGTTCTTTCGAGTTTTTATATTGGAACATAATCTGGCGCGTTTTGGCACAAATCTCTATCGGCACCAGCAGCCATTTTGGTATTTTCTGCCGGTGGCGTTGATTGGCCTGCTGCCCTGGGTGATTTTCGCGATTGCGGCCGTCGCGGAAACGGTGCGGGGTTGGAGAGCGGAGGGGCGCAGGATTTTTGAGGGCGAAGACAGGCTCGACGTCTTTCTGCTGCTGTGGCTGGTAGTTCCTATTTTATTTTTTTCTTTTTCGCAATCCAAACTTCCTGGATATATTTTGCCGGCGCTCCCGGCTGCGCCATTGTTGGTGGCGAGTTACGTGCGGCGCCGGACGAGTTCTGGTCACGTTTCCAGCAAAGTTACGCTAATTTTCCACTCGATCTTCGCGGGCGTCATTGTTATGCCGTGCTTGCTGATTTCCCGTATCGTGCTCATCCACCGGCTTCCGTGGGGAATGGGAACCCTGGCGGCGGGCATCTTCAGTTTGCTTGTGGCGGTGGGAATTTTTGTTGCGCTTCGGGGTCGATTTGGTTTGCGGCTGCTGCATTTTTCGACCTTGGTGCCGGTCCTGATTGCCGTAGCGGCGCTCATCCGCTTGGGAGGCGCAGCCATCGACCAGCAAGATTCCGCGCGCCCCGTGGCAATGACACTCACGCGGAGCGAAGCCGCACTCGCTGCTTCCAGCCCATTGCCGGTTGCCGTGTTCCAGGTTCCCCGGCAGACTGAGTATGGCCTGAATTTTTATCGCAACCAGATCATTAGCAGCTATGATCGGGGAGAAATCCCGGTGGCCTCGCATCTGCTCGTCACCAGGGAAGGCGCGCAGGGCGATCTGGCGCGGCTGATCGGTTCGCGAGTGGTGACCTTGATCGGATCCAATCCGGCTCAGCACCTGGAGTACTACCGAGTGTCGCGCGCAAGCCGTTAGTTCAGCCCCTGTTACCTTCTCCGGTGCGCGCGGTTTGCCTTCGCGTTCCGTCACGCACTAGACTTACGCTTCGCCACTCGCACGGTAACCGCGAAAGCGGCCGCCGCGGAACTGTTGTGGGGATTTTCGCGTGGAAATTCTCGATCTCAGGCACTTTTCTTCCGCCGACCTTCGCCCGCTTCTTGAAGAAGAAGCCAGCCTGTGGTCTCGTTTGCTCTTGTGGGACTATAGCGGCTCCACCGATATGATGTTGCGCTATCTGGATTCCAAGATTCTACCGGGATATGCAGCGGTGAATCGAGGCCGCGTGCTGGGCTATTCGTTTTTTGTTTATGAAGCCAGCAAGGGCGTGCTCGGCGATATGTTTGTTGCCAGAGAAGCCGCTGCATCTTCTGGCGAGAGTATTGAGGCCCTGCTGCTCAAGCATTCGATTGAAACATTGCAACAGTCCCCGGGAATCCACCGGGCCGAAGCGCAGTTGCTGCTGCATTCGTCGGGAAGCGTGGCTGCAGCGTTTCTCGAGAGCGGCTTCCAGCGTCATGAACGCCTCTTCATGGTTGCGGATTTGGGTCAGACGGCGGCGACGCTCACGCCAATCAATTCGGAAATTGAGATTCGTCCGTGGACGGAGCAGGATTACCAGCCGACGGCTGCGGTGATTACCGCTTGTTACCGTGATCATGTTGATTCGGAAATCAACGATCAGTACCGCTCGGTCAATGGCTCTTTGCGATTCTTGCACAACATCGTGCGCTTCCCCGGGTGCGGGCAATTCGATCCGGAGTCTTCGTACGTTGCCTACAACCGCGCGCTGCGAATGATTGTGGGCGTGATTCTTTGTTCGCGTATTCGCCACGATGCGGGTCATGTCACTCAGGTGTGCGTGCTGCCCGAATATCGATCTCACGGAATCGGCGATGCGCTGATGCACCGGGCTTCGCAAGCGCTGCGCGCGCATGGCTTGAGCCTGTTGACGCTGACGGTAACGCAGGCCAACGAAGGCGCGGTCCATCTCTACGAGCGGTTAGGGTTTGCAACAAGACACGTATTCGACGCGTTTGTGTGGGAAGGGTAGACGAAATTTGGAGGTTAGTGCCGCAACAGCCACATGGCCCAGCCCGCCACGATGACCCCGCCTACGAACGTGGCAAAAGAATACAGCCCGTAGCGCACCATATCGCGGGTGTTTTCTTTAAAGCAAATACCCAGCACGACCGAGGCGAAGAGCGCGTAGAGTACCGCCGCGCCGAAATGTGAAATTTGCGTCATTGCTTCTTTCCGATCGCGATGTGGTATGCGTCCGCGGCGCTGATAAAGTTGAGCAGCCCGGCCACGACAATAAACTTCGATCCGTAGTCCGCCGTGGCTTTCGTAATCAAGCCGGGGTTCCAGTCGAGAGCGCGGCTTACGATGTAGAGTCCGCCCGCGCAGGCGTCGCCAAGAAAACTTAAGATGTCGAGCAAGTCGCCGCCGTTGGGCGTGTACACGTGGCCTTGCATGCCGATGCCGATCATATACATACTGACAATCGACGCCATGAGGAGCACGCTGCGGCCGTAGCGCTTCTGAATCAAGTGACCCGCTCCCGGAAGAAGCCAGCCCACTGCGGGTGCAATTATCGACATGGAGCTGGGCAGCGCGGAATTTTCTTCTTTAGGATTCGCCATTACACCATCACAATCTCGCGCTGAATTTTTCCAGTGATTTCCGCCGAACCCTGCCGCACCAGAATGTTGATTTCGCTGCGCACGCCAAACTCTGGCAGATATACGCCCGGCTCAATGGAGAAGCAGCTGTTGGGAAGGATTTTCCGCACGTCGTGGACTTCGAGGTCGTCCATGTTAGCGCCGTTTGAGTGAATGTCCGTACTGATCGAGTGCCCGGTGCGATGGATGAAATATTCGCCGAAGCCCTTGCCGTTGATATGGTCCCGCGTCGCGCGGTCTACTTCCCAGCCTGCGATTTGTTTGCCCGCAGCAATGGCGGAAATTACCTTGGCGGCTCCCGCGTCGCGCGCTCCGGTGACAACCTCAAACACTTGCCGCTGACGGTCGGAAGGCGCGTTGCCGACAAAGCCCGTCCACGTAATGTCGTAGTACACCGAGTCCGGACGATTCATCTTGCCCCAAATGTCGAGCAGAACCCAGTCGCCTTCGCGGATGGGTTTAGAAATTTCCGGACGCGGTTCGTAGTGCGGGTCGCCACTGTGCGCATTCACGCCCACGATGGGCGGATCGTCCGTCTTGAGGCCTTCCCGGCCAAAGGCTTCCATGATCCACTGCTGCATCTCGTATTCATGCGTGCCGCCATTGCGCACGCGCCGCCCGATTTCCTGAAAAGCCGCAGCGGTGACGCGATCCACTGCGTCGCGGGCTTCAAAGTGGCTGCGAATCTGGTCTTCCGTCAACGTCGATTCAAACCGCGCCACCAAGTCGCCTGAGCTGACCACGTTTGTTCCAAAACTGCGAATCAGTTCGATCGTCCCAGCATCAATCAGCGAAATCACAAAGATGCGGTTGTTCGGCGAATACTGCATGGCCACTGTTTTATAGGGGGCCAGCATTGTCTTCAGATTCTCTTCGAGCTCCTGCCACGCCGCGTACTGGCGCTTGGCACCGGGGAGCGAGTCCAGATGTCCGGCCTCAATGCGATGCACCAGCTTCGAAGGCTCGCCCTTGGCCGGGATCACATAAAACCACCGCCGGGTGACCATCGAAGTCGCCGACAGGCCGAGAACGCGGTAGGCAATGGGATCGCGATGGTGGTGATCGCAGAAGAGCCAGGCATCAAAGCCTTGCTCTTGCAGAGCTGACTGAATCGCGGACAGGTCCATAGATGAAAGCCGAAGATGAGAGCTAAGAACGAATGCCGAAAGACGAATCTCAATTATAGCGAAGGCTGTCGATTCCGGCGAACCGGCTTCCTAAAAATTTCTCTAAGGAAACTCTGAACAAGTCTCTCAATCTTCCAGGACTGTCATTCCGAAGCGCAGCGAGGAATCCCTAGATCCTCGACGTGAGACAACTCTCGCCAGCTTTTTCCCTGTGCAGCGTCCTCGTAAGAAAGCTGGAAAGCACCTTGCTACTCTCGACACCCTGGGGATTCCTCGCTGCGCTTCGGAATGACAATTTCAAAAAAAGATACTTGTTCAGAGTATCCCTAAGCGGTCTTCCGCACGGTCTTGTCGTAAATCCACAGCAAGCCAGCGGTGGCGACGCCGACCGCGCTCACCGCCCACCAGATGCGTTCTGGCTGGTGCGTGACTTCGCCGAAGTGATGAATGAGCTTGCCGCCAAACCAGCCGCTGATAAAAGCACCGATGCCGAGCGGCATAAACGCAAAGCCCATGTAGGTGCCTTGCTGTCCGGACGGGGCCAGCCGCGAAACATATTCGTAGTAGCGCGGTGTTTGTATGATTTCGCCCAGGGTCACGGCGACGAGCGTGGCCACGGCCATGGGAACGGTGGGATTCGCAGCCAGAAAAATCCACGCTAATCCGGAAATCAATGTGCCTAGAGTGATGGCGGTGAATGCAGGCATGCGCCTCGTGACGTAGCTGACCACCAGTTGCAGTGCAATCACGATGACTGGTCCTGTAATTAGCAGCAACTCCGTGTCGCTCTTGGGATTAATGTAGTTATGCACGTACAGAGGCAGAGTAATGAATTCTTGCCAGTAGACGATCCAGTATCCCGAGAAGATGAGCAGGAAGAGCATGAAGCGTGGGTTGGTGCAAACGGTTAAAAAATTACGAGCGGCCTGGCCCAGGCTGACGACCTGTGTTTCATCCAAACGCCGCGGCTCTTTGAAAAACAGCAGGACGGCAAAAAACATGAGGAAAACGCTCACCGCCGAGACCAGAAAAACCTTCTCCACGGGCATGCGTTGGTGTACCCAGGAAGCAACGAACGGGCCAAGCGCACCGCCAATATTCACCAGCGTGTAGTAGATGGAGTAGCCAATCGAGCGAACACTTTCCTTGGAAGCTCGCGCTGTAGTGCCGACGACGCACGGTTTTACCAGCGCAATGCCCAGCGCAGGCAGAATCAGGACAAAGGTAACCAGCGCCACAAGTGGCACCGCGTTGCGCACAGGGGCCAGCCATGGCGCTCCTAGCGAGCCGAGTAGAAAATACGAGCAGCTCAGAATCAAGTACGCAAGTGAAAGGGAGCGTCGGAAGCCAAGGCGATCCGCAAGTGTCCCTCCGAACGCGGCCAGAAACCAGACGAGACCCCCGAACAGTCCTGTGAGGCTGGAGGCGCGCTCGATGTCAAAATTCAACACCTCGTGCAAATATCGCGCCAGCGATGCGAAAGCCGCGTAGTAAGAAAGCCGCTCGAAGAGTTCCGTGATGTTCGCGACCCAGAAGGGACGCTCGAAGCCCGTTCGAATCTCGCGCCATTGTTCTGATAAGTTCACTGAGGCTCCTTCGGTTTTCGAACCGAGGGCCGCGAACCGAACGCACCCGCTACCATACTATACGTCGGGACGCGGGACATTCAAAAGTTTCGCGTAGAAATTTCTTGGCCTGCACTGGCTGGGTTCGGGCGCCTGCGAGAGCGCCACGAAGATGCGATTGTGGGCAGGGATTCCTATGCGTCCGCACGGGCGAGGACGCCCGTGCCTCCATTGAAATTGCTAAAAGCCGCATAAAATCGGGTGCTTCAGTCCCTGACAGACCGAAGATTTCCTCGCTATCCCCGTTGCCCGAAAATCGCTGTCCCGACGCGCACGCAGGTCGATCCTTCTTCGATGGCAATCTCGAAATCATGCGACATGCCCATGGAAAGCACGTTCATATTCACGTTGGGAAGCCGTCGCGCTGCTGTCGCATCGCGCAGTTCGCGCAGCTTGCGGAAGTAGGGGCGCGCTTCTTCGGGGTTTTCCGCAAACGGAGGAACCGTCATGAATCCCTCGATCTCCAGATAATCGAGCCGGGGCGCTGCTTGCAGGATTTGGTTGAACTCGGGCGCGTCAGGATGTAATCCGGCCTTGGCTTCTTCGCCGCCAATGTTGATCTCGATTAGCACGCGCAGCTTTCTCCCGTGAGCCGCCGCTGCGGTATTCAACCGTTCTGCGAGCTTTAGCGAATCCACCGAATCGATGGCATGGAAGAGTTCCGTAGCTCGGTTCGCCTTGTTCGATTGCAGATGTCCGATCAAATGCCACTCCGCGTTTGGCAAACCTTTGAGTAGCGCCGACTTGTCCGCGAACTCCTGCACCCGGTTCTCGCCGAAGACGCGAATGCCCGCCGCATGGGCTTCCAAAATCGCCTCGGCAGGAAAAGTTTTGCTCACGCCCATCAGAACAACATCGTCCGCTCTTCGGCCAGCACGTCGCGCGGCCGCAGCTATGTGCTCTCGAATTTCCTCTACGTTCTCCGCGATCCCCATGCAACCAAACTACATCATGGCCGTCGGCGGAGCCGGTTCATCCGGACTGCCCGCGCTGGTTAAGGGTAGGCGAATCATGAGAGCCGCCAAACCTACCATTACGATCATCCCTCCCACCAGATAGGACGGGTCACTAAAGATTTGCGGGCGCGCCCATTTGGGAGCGAATTGCAGACCGGCCCACAGCAACCCCAGAATGGCTTCACCGGCGATTAACCCAGAAGAAGTCAGAACGCCAGAATTTTCCACGCGAGCCATTTGTGCGGAATTGTATCCGCGGCGCTTGGCAAGCCAATCTCCGACTGAGCGAAATACGCCGCCCAGGAAAATTGCCGCAGTTGTTTCAAAAGGCAAATACATTCCCACGGCCACGAGCATCGGGCTTTTCACCTGTAACATGATCATGGCAATGCCCATGATCATGCCGACCACCACCAGTGGCCACGGCATATCACCACCGACGATGCCCAAAGCCAGCGTAGCCATCAATCCAGCTTGCGGCGCGGGTAGCTGACGGTCGCCGAAGCCAATGCCGCCGGCTTTGATGTTCGCTTCGTGCAGCAGCATGAGCGGCCAGTACATGACCAGGCTGGCTACTACAACGGCAATCAGTTCTGCTATCTGAATGGTTCGTGGTGTGCCGCCAAGAATATACCCGACCTTGAAGTCCTGTAGTAGTTCGCCCGCAACCGCAGCGGAAACGCAAACGACCGCAGCCACTCCGAGCACAGCCGCCACCCCGGAGATACCGGAAACACCCAGCGAAACCATCAATAGGGCTGCAATGATCAACGTCGATAGCGTTAAGCCCGAGATCGGGTTGTTGGACGATCCAATCATGCCGACCAAGCTGCCGGAGACCGTGGAAAAAAAGAATCCAACGATGATCATGACAACCGCCGCCAAAATTGCGGGCCAAACCAAACCTGAAAGGCGCATGTAAAGAAAGCACATGAGCACGAACATGATGCCAATCAGCCCAAACACGGTTTTCGAACTCATGTAGCGTTCGGTGCGTGCCAACCCTGCTTGTTCTTCCGAGGTCTGCCACAAATCCGCAAAGGCCTTGCGTAGGCCAACCGTCAGACTCTTCCGCATCTTGAACAACGTATAGGCGGCTCCTACGAGCATCCCGCCGACGGCGATGGGCCGCACAATGTAACGCCAAACCGCTGCCGCCATCGTGGCCCAGTTGTCGGGCGTATCGGCAGGAAGGTAAGCACGAATTTGCGGACCTAGGAAAAACATTAGCAGCGGTACCATCAGTCCCCAGGCCAACACTCCGCCTGCGAACTGGAGCGCCGCGAGCCGCAGCCCGATAATGTAGCCCACGCCGAGATACGCGGGACTCACGCTGGGCGCGGCCACCATGCTCATGCCGCCCGCACCGACGATGTTTGTGGTCCCCAGCGCGCCCAGGCGCACCTGACTGTGGCCTAGAGTGCCCACGTTGAAGTGAAAGTCCTGGTCCGCGGCGAAAAGTCCAAAGCGCCCCAGCATGAACACCAAGCCGCCAACGCCGATGTTCCAAAAAAGATATTTTGCCGCTTCCGCCCCACGCTGGCCAGCTTTGTGAATTTCCGACGCGGCCACGGATTCAGGAAAAGGGAGTTCTGGGTCTTCCACCATGACCCGCCGCACTAGCGAGACAAACAGCACGCCCAAGATGCTGCCCACCATCATAAGGGCGGTTGCCTTCCAGTACGCATCCGCTGGCCGGAACGACGGCCAAGCTTTCGCAATCAGAAACGCAGGGACGGTAAAGATAGCTCCCGCCGCCACCGATTCCCCAATCGAACCAGCCGTCCGCGCGATGTTTTCTTCGAGCAAGGTTCCTTTTCGCGCCCGGATCACAGCCATGGAAATCACAGCGGCCGGATAGGTTGCGGCAATCGTAATTCCGGCGCGCAAGCCCAGATAAGCGTTGGCCGCTCCCAATACCACGCACATGATGATGCCCAGAATAATTGCGGTGGCTGAGAATTCCTTCATCTCCATACTCTCGGGGACGAAGGGGCGATGTTTTTGGGGAGGCTTTGTGTTCGCAGCGTCGTCGGGCGTCGTCATTGGGCTAAGTCCTCAGGGCTGAACGGTTTCACGGCAAGTCGTTCTACGCCACGCCGCGCACGTTACCACGTGGCGGGAGTGTTTTACAAGCGACGGGCTTTGAGACATGGCTGATTTGCACAGAAAACTTGAAACTTTGGCTCCGATTTTTGTGTTATCAAGGAGGTAGGTAGTACGGATCGTGGGTCCAGCCCGTGATCCCCGGGTCCCCCAATGGCAACCTTCCAATGCTGTGACTGCGGCCGCCACCACGCCCATCGCTCCCGACGGCGTAGTGTGTGGGAACGCGTGCTATTGCCACTATTTTTGCTTCGGCCGGTGCGTTGCAGAGATTGCTTTCGCCGCCAATACGTGACCGTATTTTGTCAGGTGCCAGAGCAGCCGCCGCATCCGGGTCCGCCCCACCCGCCGGATCGTATGGCCGCGTAACATTCTGATTCATGGTTTTAGCCGCGGCTTTGGTGCATTGCAGTTCGACGCCGGGACCGTTATACTCGGCTGAAGTAGCAAGCCCGCGTTTCGGGCGGGTTTGTGCGCGGGGAGGTCGTCTTCAGCAGTACCGTCGACGAAACTCGGGCCACGGTGGTTCGCCTTGAAAGTGTTGGGCTAGCTGTTGCCTGTTGGCTGCGCCCGCTGGCCGATAGCGCTTTCTCTCTTTTTTTCCCCGCCAATTGCAGGATTTGCCAAGAGCCGCTTTTGCAGGCCTCGCGCCTGCCTGTGTGCCAGGATTGCCGGGATTTGATGGTTCCTGTTGATGGGAATCTCTGCCCGGTTTGCGGTGATCGCGTCCGTACTTTCTCGCGAATCGAGTGTGACGCCGAGCCGGAATCTTGCGGCCTCTGCCGCCGCGCCGTTCCTCCCTATGCCCGCGCAGTGGCCTATGGTGTTTTCGAAGGCGCTCTGCGCGAAGCGATCCACTTGCTGAAGTATGACCGGGTGCTGCCGGCGGCGGATTTTCTCGGCGGTAAACTGAGCGCGGTATTTTCGCAACTTCCAAGTCGGGCTGGTTGGATCGTGATCCCGGTGCCGCTCCATAGCAGCAAGCTGCGTCAGCGCGGCTTCAACCAAGCGGAGCTGATCACCCACGCGGCTTGGAAGCGGCTGCCGGTTGCGGCACATTTTATTTTGAATACTAAGATTCTGGCGCGCCATCGCGAGACCGTTCCGCAAGCCGGACTCACCCGTCACCAGCGTCGCGAGAACATTCGTGGAGCTTTTGTCGTGCGCGACCCCGGCGCCGTGCGCGGACGAGATGTGCTTCTCGTGGACGATGTTTTCACCACCGGAACAACAATTGCCGAGTGTGCCCGGGTGTTGCTCCGAGCTGGAGCCAGCAGCGTATCGGCGGCCACCGTGGCTCGCGCGATGAAAGCGGATAGAATCAGAAATGAATTGGTTATGAGGGAAGCTGCTTAGCCCATGTCGCTGCGGACCAACAATTCGATCAGCTCGCAAGGCGGCGGACACGCGCGTCCGGAAGCGGTCGTCGCGCATGAAGTCCGCGTGCCCCTGCACGCCCCCGTGCTGGTGCTCAACGCCTCGTATGAGCCCATCAATGTTTGCGCCGCCCGTCGCGCCATCATCCTTGTGCTGAAGGGCGTGGCCCGCGCTGAGGAAGAGAACGGTAACTACATGCACGCCGCTCGCGTGGCATTGCGGGTTCCCTCCGTCATCCGCCTGCTGGAGTACCGCCGCATTCCGCACCAGACGCGGGCGCTTTCGCGTAAGAATATTTTGTTGCGTGACCGGAACACATGCCAGTACTGTGGCCAGATTCTTGGCGCCGGCGACTTGACGCTCGACCACGTTCTGCCGCGCTCCCGCGGTGGCGCGTCCAGTTGGGAAAACCTCGTCGCCTGCTGCCACGGCTGTAACCGCCGCAAGGGGAACCAGCTTCCCAATGAGGCCAACATGCGCCTCTTTCGCGAGCCCCGTTCGTTCAATCTCCACACCAGCCGCCACATCATGCGCTTGATGGGCCACTCCGACGACAAGTGGCGGAAGTATCTGTTTTACTAGCTGCCCATCTTTACTAGCTACCCATCTTTACTAGCTACCCATCGACTAGCCACCCCGTCCGAACCGCCCAGCCACGGAATTAGCCCAACTTCACGGGTAAGTTCCGGCTTCCGTCCGCGTAAGTTCTGCTGCCGCAATCTTTTGCATGCCCCGCCAAGTCGTTGATTCTAAAGCTTTCTGAAATGGCAGTAACATTGCTCCCTCATGCTTAATGTAGTTGCGCCACGCAAGAACGACACGTCTCAGAAAGCAGAAGGTTCTCCCCCGATGATGCCGATGCGGTTGCTGTATGTAGAGAGTGATCCTGTTTCTGGTTTGTTCTATCAACTGTTGCTGCAGAGCTACGGCTTCGCTGTCGATCTCGCCGAGGACGCCCATGCCGCTCTGGCGCAGCTCGGCTCGGATGCAGTTCATGCCGTGATGATTTCTCATAACACCGCTTCCTCCGCGAATGGAAACAACGGCTTCAATCTGGCGGCTGAGATCAAGCAGCAAAATCCTGCCATCCCTGTGGTCATGATTTCCGCGTGCAAGTCTGTGGTGGAAGATGCTCCCCGTTTTGTGGAAGGCGCTTTCTGGACGAGCGCTCCGGTAGGTGATCTGATCGAACTCTTGCAGCACGTTGCACAACGTCCCGCTTTCCCGCCGATGTTTCCTTTGCGGCGGTCGGCGAGTTTCATCGGCTTACCGGTTTTCGTAGCTTAAAACACTGGAACTTACTGGTGCGATGCTGGCGGGGCTGCACTCGTACGCTTGTAGTCCGTAAACTTCAGCAATTCCTTGATGTGAGTGTCCTCATGCACGAAGTGCAGCGTGTCGTCCGCCGAGGAAAACGTCGGGAACCAGTACTTTCCGTCGATCAACTCGCGCCAAGTGGTGAACTTCGGAAATAGGTTTTCTTCCACGCGCTTTTTCTTCTGAATGCGGATATCCGGCACCGATTTCCCGGTATTTTTCACAATTTGGAAATCGTGATCGTCCACCCAGATGCGCCCCTGAAAGTAGCGCTGGCCTTTTTCAATTTGTTTGGGTGCCACGTCGAAAGCGTAGCAATGTAGCTCGTCTAGTCGCTGCTGCCCCACATAAGTCACGTTGTAGAGCGGCAATTCATCGGTTCCAAGAGTGAAGGACTGCCGCGTTTCCAGGTCCGCAAGATCCTCCCTGGAAGCTAAAATGCTCGGCTGCGGCGCGAAGACCACCGTCTTCGTCCATTGACTCTTCGGATCGTAGTGCATATCGGCGACCAGTTGGTAGTCGCCTACGGGTTTGCCATCGCTGTCCAGCGTGAGTACCTTGATGCTTTGCCGGAACGCATATTCGCGCCGGATGGCTTGCACTTCTTTTTCTTTGGTGGTGAAGCGCTGGATAAGTTGCTCGGGCGTCATGCCCTTGGGAGGAGATTTGTCGAGTTCGCCCTCGCCGCGATCCTGCGCGCCAGCGCACAGCGACAGGCACAGCGGAATCAGAAAAAAACACATGCGGTCGATTTTCATGGACCCAAGTCTAGCAAAGCTTCAGCCCGCACGCAGGATGCGCAGGAGCGGGCTTATTGTGGCTTCTTTTCCTCGTCCGGTTTCGCCGGATCTCCCGGCTTCGCTGGCGGAGCGTTTTCGAGCTCTTTTCCCTCATAAATGATCTTCGAACTCGCCCCGAAGCGCTTGTAGTCCTCGTAGTGCAAAATCTCCCGAATCCGAACATCTCCGGTCGAGAAATGCAGCGTATCATCCGCCAATGTGTAGGTTGGGAACCAGTACTTGCCGTCAATCTGCTCGCGCCAGGTAGTGAAGCTGGGGAATAGGTTTTCCTCCCCCTTCTTCTTGCGAATGTCCGGCACGGTTTTTCCGTTGGTCTTCACGATTTGGAAATCTTGATCGTCCACCCAAATGCGTCCCTGGAAATAGCGTTTATTTTTTTCAATCTGCTTCGGGGCAATATCGAAAACGTAAGTGTGTAGATCGTCCTGCGGCTGCTGGCCGATGTAGAGAACGTCGTATTCACCCAGTTCGTCGCTGGTTAGCACAAAGGGTAGCCGGTGACGCAAATCTTCCAAATCTTCCCGTGTCATGGAGATTCCGCCGTTCTCAATGCTGGATTGCGGCGCGAACACGACATTCTCAACCCGCCGACCCTTGTCGTCTACCAGTACATCGAAGGTTTCCGCATACTCGCCCTTCACCGTGTCGCCATCCATGGCTTGCACTTTCACGCTTTGCCGGAACGTGTAGCGGTCGCGGGCCAGTTTGAATTCCTTCTCCCTGGCGGCAAAGCGGTGGATGATGTCCTCGGCGGTAATCCCGGCAGGCTTGGCGGGGTTGAGCGTCCCCTCGCCTTGATTGTCCGCGTAGGAGAGCAAGGAAGAGAACAACAACACGATACCCACAATACTAATTCTGGTTTGAATCTTCATGAAGGGCAATCCTGGTAAAGACGTAGTGACTTCATTTTAGATGCAACTGCGGCGGGAAAGGTTATAAGCTCTCTCGGGCGCTGCTTGCCTCGCTCTTTACAGCATCTGCGCTAAACTACCCCACGGAGGCCTCATGCGCCGTCTTCTCCCGCTCCTGCTCGCCTTCTCAGTTATCGCCGCCGCCCAAGCCAAGCACCCTTTCACCTTCGAAGACATGATGAAGCTGAAGCGCGTCGGCGAACCCATCCCCTCGCCCGATGGCAAGTGGGTCGCCTTCTCGGTAGTTGATGTCAGCCTGGAAGCCAACACGAAAATCCCACACATCTGGATCGTGCCCCTTTCGGCAGCCGATACCCACATGGGAACGGCCGCCCCCGGCCGTTCAGGCGAGCAAAGCTCGCCAGGCTCCACCGAACGTGAATTCCTTCCCGACCAAGATTCCGCCCGCCCGCGCTGGTCACCCGACGGCAAGCATTTTCTTTTCCTGTCTTCCAATAATGGAAACGCCAAAGACCTAGGCCAGCAAATCTGGATCGCCGATTTCGACAGCACCACCGGCACAGTCACCGCCACCCACCGCCTCACCAGCATCGCCACCGAAGCCGACGGCCCAATCTGGTCGCCCGACGGCAAGAACATCGTCTTCGTTTCCAATGTTGATCCCGAATGCGTTGGCTCACCAGACGAAGCAGCCACCTGCAACGCCAAGAAGCTCGACGAAGCCGCCAAGTCGAAAGTGAAAGCCCAAATCTTCACCCGCCTCCTGTACCGCCACTGGAACACCTACAAAGGAGGCAAGCGCAACCACCTCTTCGTCGTCGCAGCCGACGGCGGCAGTCTTCGCGATGTCAACCCCCGCGATCTCACGCCCGGAGACTTCGACGCTCCCGTCTTCAGCCTCGGCGGCCAGGACAACTACGCCATCTCTCCCGACGGTCAGGAGCTTTGCTACACCTCGAACCACGACAAGGTCGAAGCCGCCTCCACCAACAACGACTTGTGGATCGTCCCCATCGAAAATCACGTAGCGGCAGGCGCCCCGCCTGCCGAACCCAAAAACATCACAGCCGACAACCCCGCCAGCGACTCCACCCCGCTCTATTCTCCAGATGGAAAATACATTGCCTACCGCGCGCAGAAGCGTCCGGGATACGAAGCTGACCGGTTTCGGTTGATGCTGTATGACCGGAAACTGAAAAAAGCGGAAAGTCAGACGGAACGCTTCGACCAATGGGTGGGAACTTTCGCCTGGACTAAAGATTCAAAGACCATTCTCTTCACCTCTGAATCTGCGGGGGTATCGCCAATTTACTGGCCTCTAAATATCCCCGAAGGTTTTGGGACCATCAGCGGCGTCATCAGTTCCACTACCAAACGCGCGGTGGGCGATCCGTGGCGTGACAAGGGCTATGTCGATGATCTTGCCTTTACGTCTGATGGAGACAACGTTATCTTTACACGGATGTCGATTTACGCACCGTCGGAGATATTCATCAACAAGGCCAAGTCCGCATTTATTTCCCCCGGAACTCCCCTCACGCATATCAACGATGCTGTCCTGTCCCAAATTGATATGTCCGCGCTAGAGTCCTTCAAGTTCATCGGCGCCGAAGACGCCAAAGTCCAAGGCTTCCTCGTCCGCCCACCCAACTTCGATCCCTCCAAAAAATATCCCGTCAAGCTCCTAATCCACGGCGGCCCGCAAGGCGCCTGGGGAGATGACTGGTCCTACCGCTGGAACGCGGAACTGTTCGCTGCCAATGGCTATGTGGTCCTCATGATCAATCCGCGCGGCTCCACCGGCTACGGACAAAAATTTATCGATGACATCAACGGCGACTGGGGCGGGCGCGCCTTCGAAGACCTGATGAAAGGCCTCGACTACGCCGAAGCGCACTACGCTTTTATCGATAAAGACCGTGAATGCGCCCTCGGCGCCAGCTACGGCGGTTACATGATCAACTGGATTCTCGGTCACACCAACCGCTTCAAGTGCCTTGTCTCGCACGATGGCATGTTCAACACTGAATCCGCCTGGGGCACCACGGAAGAACTCTGGTTCAATAGCTGGGAATTCCAAGGCAAGCCGTGGACGAATCGCGAGGGATACCGCAAATGGTCGCCACACCTGAGCGCACAGAACTTCAAGACTCCCACGCTGGTTATTCATGGCCAAAAAGACTATCGCCTCGATGTCAGCGAAGGCCTCCAGCTTTTCACCACGTTGCAGGAAATGAATGTCCCTTCGAAGATGCTCTACTTCCCGGACGAAGGTCACTGGGTGCTCAAGCCGCAAAACAGCCAGCTCTGGTACAAGACGGTCAACGACTGGGTGGACCAATGGCTGAAAGTTCCAGACAAGAAATAAGCTAGTGTGGCGCGGGCGCCCCGCCCGCGTGGTCTTGCTTTAGTTTCGCCGGTTCGCACCCGGACTTTTTCGTTCATTCATCCCAGCTATTGCAACGGAATCTCCTGGCATACCGAGCCAGAGCATCGCTCAAAAGGAGTTTTCCGCGCCTCGCCAGTAGCCGCGCTTCCTGGATTCACCGCCTTAGGCCTCACATCCTGAGCAGGGTTCTCACCTGCATCCTTCCTGCTGTCCTGGACGATTACGTCGCGTTCCAGTTGTGTCGCTTCCTTCAAAGGTTCTGGCTCTTCCGCCACATTCCCCTCCGCCGCGGCATCATCGGCGGTCCAGGCCGGAAGCATGCCCGTGAACAGGCCAAAGAACCCACTCAAGTTCCGTCTGCTCTGTCCCGCAGTCGGAACAATAACTCTTCGCCCCACCGAACTCCCACCCACCCGCGCTGTCCCGCCCGTCGCAGCCGCCAACACCTGCATCGCAAAAGACACCTGCGCTCCGGAATCGACGGTCGCCAGCCCGCTGACCTCCTCCCCCGCGGTCACCGTCGTGGCCCAGGGCACAACCATGGCCAGCCCGTCGCCATCGGAGACCACCATCGTGGTCGTCGTTCCCAGGATCACGGGATCCGAATTCGGATTGCTCACCACATCGTCCACCACAATCGGGGGTCCGCCCGAGCCTGATCTCGAGAGAACATTCAGAAACATAACGTTCGCGCCGAAAACTGGGAAGGGCGGGGAAGAGCTGTCGGTCACGCGCACTGTGATCGGCGTGACAAGTTGCCCTTCCGTCACCACTTGCTGTGTTCCGTCAAAAGCTTCCACCTGCAACAGTGCCACCGGTACGACGCTCGCGGTAAATGTCTTGCATGGATTGTTGAGCGGCGCAACGCACGCCGTGATCTGCACATCCGCCGCCACCGGCGCAAGATGCAGAGTATTCGGAGCGTTGCCATTCGCGTCCGTCACCACCGAAGCCGCGCCCAGAACTCCCTGGCCCACTGCAACTCGGAAGTTCACCGCAACCCCAGGTTGAGGACTTAAGCCGTTGAGTACGCGCGCTATCAGCGGCACGTCCACGGTCGTTCCTTGTTCCAATTTTACTAATTGCCCGACCAGGGCGATATCCAGGCTGGACGACACTCCGGTCAGCGTCGCCATCGCCGTCGAAGGGTTGGCATAGCTCGCCGGAGCCAGTTGTCCCGTCACCCCCCCCGGTCCCACCGCTGTGAATCCCACGTTGACCACCACCCGCCCGCTTTCATCGCTGAAGACGGAGCAACTGGTCGCGCCGCCGCACGGGTCTAGAGTCAGCCCGTTGGTCGTACTCAGGGCCACGGTAGCGCCAACGACCGGCGTTCCATCCGTGGCCACCACTTGGAATTGCAGCGGATTCAGCGTTTCCCCGCCCACCGGGATCGCGGGATTGGCCACCGGCAGCAGCTGGAGCGTGTCCGTAGGACCTGCGCCGATGGTGACCACATCCGTCATCGTGGAAAACCCTTGGGTGGCTGGATCGCTCACCACCACGGTTTGCACGCCGTCTGGTAGCGCGGGCGTTTGCAGCACCAACTGGTTGGCGCCAAAGTCCACCACAGATGCCGCCACCCCTCCCACCTGCGCCGCCATTTCCGGCTGGAATCCCAGGCCCACAATTTGCAGAGCGTCGCCGCCTGGCGCTCCCGCCCGTACCGGCGAGATCGTATCGGCATAGAGCACCCGTACGTGATGCGCGTAATCGGGGCGGCCGTCGCCGCGCCAGTCCGTGATGCCGATGCGAAAGTCGGTCGCGATCAGCACCTGGGCATCAAGCCGCGTAAGTCCTAAGATGTGGGTATTGAAAGGGTTGGGCGTCGAGGCCGGCGGCGTCGTCCCGGGCGGCGCGAACAGCGACCACATACCTACTACCGGCTGAGCTTTGCTTTGCGTGGCATTGCCCTGTTCGTCCACCGTTGCTACTTCCACCGATAGCGTCCGGTTCGCTTGCGCCGTCAGCGTGTAGTAGTTCGTGCCCCCAGCTGTGGTGAACCAGCTCAGCCATCCGCCGCCACCGGGTACTGCGACCGGGTTCAGGAAGTCTTGCGAGTCCAGCGTGTCCGTGGGTGCTGTCGCACCCCCGGTCATCACGATGTCCTGCTGACTATCCATGCTCTGAAACACCGAGACCACCACGCGTGGGCTCGTGCCGGACGGATCGACCTGCAGTGGCGCGTACGAACCCACCGCTTCCGAATACAGCGGATCCACCCGTTCCAAAGTAAGCTCGTAACTGGCGGAGGGATCCCCGTTCGGAATTTCCAGCCCAGCCAGGTCAAAGAACCCCTGCAAGGCTGGGTCGTCCGAACCCCAGCGGTCATAGGACTGGCCCGCCACGTCCGTGAATCCGGTGATCGGGTTCCCGATGTTACCCCGGTACCTGCCTCCTGAGACTGCGCTGGCCACGTAGGCTCGCGACGGCTGTAGCGTCGCCGGATCAATCCAGCGCGCAACAATGTTCACGCCCTGCATGCCCTGGCCCGGCACATCTGTGCTGGGAAAGCTCACGGTGCCATGAATCCGTACGGTCGAGGCAGAGAAGAGAGACTTGGTGGGGAAATTGGCTTGGTACGCCGCTGTCACGGGGTAGAGCCTGCCCAGCGCCGCGCGGTCATCCATCTTCGGCTGGTCTGGATTCGGTAGGCAGCTGGTGATCGGCAAACAGTTCGCCAAATCCATTGCATGCATCACCGGGAAACCGGCGAAGTCCACGTCCGAGGGCGTTGGCGAGTTCGTCCAAACGTTCAAATTTGCTTGCGAGGCTCCCAGTCCCAGAACGTGACCGAGCACGCGCACCAAACGATATTCAAAATCAACAAGTTGCGAGGGGTCTTGCACACACATCCCGTTCAGGATCACCAGCGCGTGTGCAAAATTTCCGTTGGTGGCAAAGTTATCCAGCCCGCCGTAAACCGCGCTATTCAAGCAGTCAGCCGAGCTTCCGATTCCAAGCAGGGTCTCCGTGACTTGCCCGTCCAAGTCGTAAACGATCCCAACCGGGGTGCTTGTGGCGCTTGGCTGGATGTCCGCAGGCAAGCTCAACCCGGCTGCGGTCAGCGTCACGTTCGTCCCGTCCACATCTTCAGCGAGCTGCCCGGCCTGCGTCGCCATGAAGGCCACGGTAGAAATATTCGTCCAGCGGCTGAAGGCATCGGCGACAAGGGTGTCCGCCGCCGCGTGTGGCAGCACAGGACTTAGATCGCCCGGATCGGTGTAGTAAGCAACTGTGTTCTGAGCCCAGACTAGCGGCGTTCCTTTCGTTGCGGGGTCAAAGTAGCTCGCTCCGGCCACGTAGAGAGGGTCGCCGGCATGCGCGGATTGCAGCAAAACAAAGATCCACGCCGCCGCCAGCGCGGAGTACATGAGGAGCCTCGCAAAGCGCCGCACGGCTACTTTCCTCCTTTCATCACAGCGCTGATCGGCGTAACCCCAGCCTGCTCAATGCGCTGCACGAGCCACGCCACCGGAACCAGCGCGGGTTGCGACGGCGTGAGTTTCGCCGCCGGGACAGGAGTTTGACCCACACTCTCCGCCCAATCCCGAGGCAGCACCACCTGGCCGCCACTCACCGCGAGCTTGCCGTTCCTCCCGCCTACGGTGCTGGTAAGTCCCGCGCGGCTAGGAGGATAGAGAAACAGGAAGGCGCGTTCTCCCACGTGGTAGCGCGGCCTTTGAGGTCCAGCCGACCACAGCCCGGCCCATTCTCGGATCACGAGCGTTGCTCCCGTGCTCGCGCCGCGCACGCCCTGCCTGACCTGAAATGAAATGCGGTAGGTCTGAGGAGCTTTGTTCCTTCCCACCTCGCATTGAATGGCCGTCACGGTGCCTTCGAAAATCAGGCCTGATTGCCGCACAGTTCGTTGAAAGTTGTCGGAGGACAGCGTCGCCGGGTGAGCGGTCTGAGCTTGGACCGTCGTCGGCCAGGGAAACAGCGCGGAAAGCACGCACAGGAAGCGAACCGCGGGAAATATCGAACCAGGAAAGAACCAGCAAACGCCACGGGCGGGCACACATCACCTCATTCTGCCCGGGGCCAGCCGTCAGGGAGCTGAGAAAAAGCTCGTGGGGAGACGGCTCTCTACCGCTTCAGCCTATCACTCGCCGTTCGTTCTGGATCAAGAAGTTGCAGGACCGGATACCTACGAAAGTGACCCTCGGCCGAAATGTAAGCTCCAGCCAGCAACAGCATCCCGCTCAGAAATGCCCAAAACATCAGGCTAATGGAAAGCGCGAACGGCCCGTACACTTCCTGGAAATTCAGCCAGGGCAAAGCCAGCAGATACAGATACTTGAGGACTTCCGAACACAACCCGATGATGACAGCCGCCGGCAGAACCGCGCGCGGCGGCACCTTTCCGTTGGGCAAGGCCCAGTAGATGAGAAAGAACACAGCGATGCTGGCGGCTATGGCAAACCCCTTCATCACGCCAAAGCCAAACCAGCGCACAAAGAAAGCCGCATGCCCATGCAGCAAGAACTCCAGTGCGCGGATATTGCCCGCCGTCAGGGCAACGGAAAGCAGCGCCAGCACGCCGCAGCCAAACGCCAGCACCAGCGAAAGAGCCTGGTTTCGCCAATAGGGCCGGTTTCGCGGGAATCCCCAAATCTGGTTCAGCGCCACTTCCAGTGGGACAAATACGCCCGTTGATGTGAAGAGCAGGATAACAAGTGAAACAATTTGCACACGATGTCGAGCTCCCGCCATCGCGTTAAAGTTGCGGACCACGAAATCCTGCCCCGCCGGAACGTTATCTCGCAGCAGCCCTAAAACAACGTCGTACATGGCCGGCGAGTGAAACACGTGCCGGGTTAACGTCAGGAGTAACAAAACAAAGGGGAAAAACGAGAGCAGCCCGTTGGCGGCCACGGAGAATGCAAAAGTATGCACTTCCGTCCGCATTAAGTACTTGGCGGTGTGCCAAGCCAAGGTCAGGCTGCTTCCAGAGCTGGTTCTTAGGGCCACCGCTGCCGCGGCTGGTTGGGGCGTAGGCGCTTCGGTAGGGGCGTCGAGGGGTTCCACGGTCCTCATCCTAGCAAAGCCACGTGGCGACGCCTGCGGGATGCGAAATCTGGCTGCACCATTGAAACGTTTTTTTGCATGCAGTTTTCCTTTTGCATTCTTTCGCTTTCTTGCTATTATTCGCCGCTGCCTCTTTACGGGGCAGCCAAACGAGTGAACTGGTTGAATTTGGCTGTGTCCGTAACTTGGCCCCTGCTATCGACGATGAAGGCTCCGGAGCTCGACGCTGAAGTATGCGGCGCCGAACTCGGGAGCCTTCTTTTTTCGGGCACGCTCTTTCTGGTTCGGAGCAGCAGGTTCACTTCGCTCGTATGCCTTTCCTCCTGGTCGCGATTCTTTCAGCTCTCTCCCGGACGCCGACCCGGCGGGACAACTCCCATGTGATTCGAAACGACAGCGGTAGAAAGGAGCCACAGTGAGTGATCGTGAGAAGGGGACTGTGAAGTGGTTCAACGGGGCGAAAGGATATGGATTTATCCAGCGCACCAGTGGTGAGGATGTATTCGTACATTTCTCGGTGATTCAGGAAAGCGGCTACCGCACCTTGAACGAGGGCGAGACCGTGGAGTATGACCTGACAACGGGACCGAAAGGCTTACAAGCCTCCAACGTTGTTCGAGCTACGTAGCTTTATGATCTGAGATGAAATCAAAACCCCTCCCGCAGTGCGGGAGGGGGTTTTTGCTGGGACGTATCCGATAACCGACTGTTAAAGTAGGCCATGCTCATCAACGCCGACAGGCCGAACCTATGGAAAGCGGACACCCGGGCTTCCGTTGACCAGTTCAATCAGTGGTTCATGAAGTTTGCGCCAAGGCTTACCGGGACACCCGAAAAAGAACCGTCGAAAGTGTAGAGCAGGGCCTCGCGCTTACGCAGGATTTGACGTACATCACGCCCGATGTGCTGAAGGCCAATCCCGCCATTCTGCCGACGCTGCGTATGTCCACCTGCCCGCCGCTCGCGCGAGATCGTCTGATCGGTCTCGCCGATTCTACCAAGAATTTCGTAGGCTCTCTTGAAAAAGGCAAGCTACCCAAACTCTTGTCCCCGGCGCTGCTGCAGGAACATCTGGCGAAGATAACCGCCATCTTGTCCCAGATGCTCGATACAGACATCTTTCCCTGGCTTACAGAAAAGCGCCGCCCCAAGAAGGAAGAACGCTATCGCTCATCCACAATCGTTGCGGATCGGCTCTGTGGATCTGTTGCCGAGCCAATCGTGCGCAACGCGCAAGAGAAACGCCAGCTCGAGATCATAGAAAAATACCTGATCAAGAGGGGCTATATACGGAAGGTACACCCTCCTGCTTCTCCGCTTACGCAAATGCAGCCAGGCACGTTTTGTTTCCGACTCAATGTTCTTGTGAAGTCTGGCAAGGTCGTAGCCAATGCGGACTCAAAGACCGTCAGAATCCCCATTGACGTCGTAATTCAGCCCAAGAAAGCCAAACTGCCACACCTCCCCGTGCTGATCGAAGCGAAATCTGCGGGAGACTTCACGAATGTGAACAAGCGCCGTAAAGAGGAGGCCATCAAGATTGCCCAGCTCAAGGCAACCTATGGCGACCAGGTAGTTTTTGTTCTTTTTCTTTGTGGCTATTTCGATGCAGCTTATCTCGGCTATGAGGCGGCAGAGGGCATAGACTGGATATGGGAACACCGTATCCAAGACCTCGATAAGCTGGCACTCTGAAGAGATTTATGGAAACCGCCGAGGCACACAACATCGAGGAGCGCAGGCTGCAAGAGCAGACGCGTCTCGATAGCCTCAAGAGCGCGTCGGAGCGTAACAAGTGGGGGCAGTTCGCGACCCCGCCTGAGCTTGCGCTGAGCATGGCTCGCTACGCGCGGGATCTCATGGGAACGACGCCGGTACGATTCCTCGACCCCGCTGTCGGGACAGGCTCTTTTTTTTCGGCTCTCTCGCATGTGTTCCCAAAAGAGAACATTGCGGCGGCAACAGGTATTGAGCTGGACCCGCTCTTTTCAGAAACCGCGGAGGCCCTGTGGAGCAGGCAGGAACTCCAAGTGCTGAAGGGGGATTTCACCAAACAGCATCCCCCCGGAGAGCGCTTTAATCTCATTCTTACAAACCCGCCTTATGTTCGTCATCATCACCTGTCGGGCGCGGACAAGGACCGGCTCAAGGCCCAGATCGTCCGCTCCTTGCAGCTCAACATCAGTGGTCTTGCTGGATTTTACTGTTACTTCATGCTTCTGTGCCACGACTGGATGGAAGAGCAGGGGCTTGCAGTCTGGCTTGTCCCGTCGGAGTTCATGGACGTAAATTACGGGGTCACCTTACGCCGCTATTTGAGTGAGCATGTGACGCTACTTCACATTCACCGCTTTTGTCCGGCGGACGTGCAATTCACCGACGCGCTGGTCTCATCCGCTATCGTGGTGTTTCGCAAATCGCCTCCGCCACTGGGCCATACCGTCCGCTTTTCGCTCGCTGGACCGATTGAACGCCCGGAGACCGAGGCACTTGTGCTTCTCGAAACTTTGTGTCAGTCGCGAAAATGGACGCAGTTTCCAGAGAATGCCACCATCGTGGATACTGGCGAGTTGAAGCTTGGTGATATCTTCACTATCAAGCGTGGCCTCGCTACAGGCTGCAATAACTTTTTTCTTCTGACTGAGGCCGATATCGAGGAGTGGCGGATTCCGCGCCATTTTGTGAAGCCAATCCTTCCCGGACCCCGGCATTTGACGAGCGACAGGATCGAAGCATTGCCGAGCGGGGATCCCGACGTATCGCTGCGCCTCTTTCTGCTCGACTGCAATGAGCCCGAGGAACGAATCGAGGCCACTTGGCCGCGTTTCTATGAATATCTTCAAACCGGGAAAGAGCAGAAAATTCACGAGGCCTATCTTGCCAGTCATCGTGCTCCGTGGTACTCGCAGGAACAGCGCCCGCCCGCGCCGTTTCTCTGTACCTATATGGGGCGATCCCGCAATGGCAAGCATCCCTTTCGCTTTCTCTGGAACCGCTCCCAGGCGACCGCGCACAATGTATATCTGCTGCTCTATCCGAAAGATCCCTTGCGCAATGCCCTGACGCAGCGGCCTGAACTGGAGGCCGATGTGTTTGCGGCGTTGCAGAGCATTACGGCTGCCCATCTCATCTCAGAAGGCCGGGTGTATGGCGGAGGACTGCATAAAGTCGAGCCGAGAGAGTTAGCACAAGTATCGGCCCGCAGGGTGATCGAGAGCGTTGGGCCGCTTACCGGAGTCGAGCGGCAAGAAAGACTCTTTGCTTGATGTGGTACGCCGCAGAGGTAAGTATTTTCCGCGTAAGAAGTGGCGAATAAACTGGGAAATCTCCGCAACTCTCGTCCGCGCCGCACTTGATACGATCTAAGGGACACAGTTCCCCACATGCCCGCGTCCTCGAAAGAATCCATGAAAGAGATAATCCTGGCCGCAGCCCACGCTGCGGGTTTCGAATTGGCCGGTATCGCCCCGGTGGGGGATTTCACCGAGCATCGTCAATTTGAGGAATGGATTGCCGCCGGTCGCGCCGGGGAAATGCAATATATGGCGGCGCGCGACGATGCGGGTAGTCTGAAGCGGGCTTCTCTCCGGAACGCTGCTCCCTGGGCGCGCAGCGTCGTCGTCTGCGCCGCGAATTACAACACGGCCCATCCTTATTCGACCGCGGCCCACGATGCGTCGCAGGGCTGGATCGCCCGCTATGCCTGGAGCCGCGAAGATTATCACGATTCGATCCTGCACAAGCTGCGTGAGGTGGAAGCGACGCTGCGGTCGGCTCACGACTCGGGTGTCGCAAGCGCTTCTCCTGCGGAGTTTACGACGCGATGCTATGTCGATACGGGCCCGGTGGCCGAGCGCATCTACGCCAAGTATGCGGGCATCGGCTGGAGCGGCAAGAATACTTGCCTCATCAATCAGAAACTGGGATCGTGGCTGTTTCTTGGCGTGATCCTAACCTCGCTGGAGCTACCTCCCGACACGCCCGCTCCCGACCGCTGCGGCACTTGCACGCGTTGCATCGCCGCCTGCCCCACCCAGGCGATTGTCGCCCCGCATCAGCTCGACGCGAACTTGTGTATCTCGTATCTCACCATCGAAAAACGCGGTCCAATACCAGAACATCTGCGCGAAGGCCTGGGCCGCCACGTATTTGGCTGCGACATCTGTCAGGATGTTTGTCCTTGGAACCGGAAAGCGCCCATCACCACCGCCGCGGAGTATCAGCCGCGTGAGGGGCTGGTGAATCCCGCCCTGGAATGGCTGGCGGCGTTGGACGACGAAAAATTTCGCGAGGTGTTCCGCGGCTCGCCCATCCGCCGCGCCAAGCGTCAGGGTCTCCGCCGCAACGCCGCGCTGGCGATGGGAAACAGCGGGGAGATGAAGTTTCTCGATGAGCTGGAAAAAATGGAGCGCGATACCGATACTGTGGTGGCCGAGGCGGCGGCGTGGGCTGCGGGAAGGTTACGTTCGAAAAACGAAGGGCTTTAATTTGAAGGGCGCTGGTTCGAAATGCGCGGTCCGTCTGCAAGCCCCGCCCCTTCGACTTCGCTCAGGGCAGGCTCTGTCGCTGAAGGTAGCGACAAGAACGGGGCACCGCGATTTATTTCTTCGTTAACAGCGCCTTGCAGGCGGAGTAGCACGCTTTGACGATGTCCTCAGCGCCGTCGCCGTGGTGTTCAGCGGCGATCATCAGGCTGGCGGCGCCATGCACCAGGCACCAAAGCTGGATGAGCAAAGCCACTTGTTGCGCGGGCTTCCCAGGAAACTGCTTCGCGATTTTTGTTTTCGCGGCGAGAAATACGGGTCCCTGGTAGCCGGAAGCCGCCGCGTCGTGCCAGCCCGCCCGCATCAGCAGCTCGTACTCATGCGGATGCTTCTGGGCGAAGAGAAGATAGCGGCGGCAGGCGTCTTCCACCGAGGGTGCCTGCTGTAGTTCCCGTGCCAGCCGCTGGCGAGTGTCCTCGCAGATGGCTTGCAGGATGGCTTCGCGGTCGGCAAAACGCTGATACACCGTCGGCGTTGACGTTCCGGCGGCCACGGCCACGGCGCGCATCGTCAAGGCATGAACCCCGCGCCGCGACAGCAAGGTCAGGGCTACCTTGAGGATTTTCTTTTCCAGAAGCGGATTGGCTTTTTTTGGCATCTTTTCCTTCCGAGCGGTCATTCAAGCCTTGGTGAAGACATTAACATTGTTAAAGTGACATTGTCCAAGTAACGCGGTAAGCTTAACATTGTTAGTTTGACGCTGTTAAAGTAAAAGTGGTAGAATTGGACACAATTTCAACATAGCTGCAACCGCACGTTTGGCCCTCTGACATCGCACGTTGTCTCTGCCCCGTGGTTTCACGCCAACCCGCACCGTGGGTTCCCGCGTTTAAAAAGCGAGTTTGCAGGGAAGGAATGTCCAAAATGGTATTGGAAGAATGTCGTGTCGAGGACCACGTGAAGAGCCTCGGAGCGAAAGTGGTGCAATGTCTTTTGAAGGCAGATACCGCTTCTCTTTCGGAGATACTGGACGATGGCTTTGTGTTGCGCCAACCGGATGGCCAGCTGATTTCAAAAGATCAATGGCTCCAGCTTCTGGCGACTGGCCAGATCCGCTATGATTCCCTCGTGGCCGAGTTTACCGATGTACACGTGTACGACGGCCAAGTTGCGTTTGTCTCCGGCTACACTGTCTCGAGCAAGACTTACTGTGGCCAGCAGATCACCGGACGTTTTCCGTACACTGTGTTGTACGTCTGCCGCGCCGGAGAATGGCATATTGTAGCGATTCATCAGATTGAGAGTGCTCATCTGCTGGAGACTGCGGGTCGGACTAAAGTTGGCATTGATTACTTCTCTCCCATCAAAAGTCCTAAGAGGCTCTGATAGGTTTCCGAGAGTCCGCCCTCCCTTGGTGCTCAACGGGCGTGATAGCATCGAATTCGTTCGATCAGCCTAGTTGTATGGATCGTGCTGGTTCGATTCGCTATGGCATTTCTCAAGCTAGCCCGGATTTCCTGCTGGCTGGGTTCTCGTCTGGTCCGGCCTTGCTGGTCCCTGCCGG
>JAYTQD010000174.1:0-4592 GCA_043746935.1 Acidobacteriaceae bacterium
GACGAATTGTTGGCGGAGATTGATAAGCCGAAGAACGAATCCCACCGCTGGACCGGGTACTTCACGGCCCCGCGCGACGGCGCTTACGAACTTGCCGCCCAAGGACCGATGGAGGGCGGCGGCTTCCGCGTTTCGGTCGACGATCATACGCTTCTCGACGATTGGGAGTACTCCAGAGTAGTCCAGGCACACCAGACCATTCAGCTCACGGCTGGCCCCCACAAAATTGTTGCCGAAGACTACCAGACGGGATTCTTTGGTGGGCGCTTGAAGTGTGGCATCGCTGAGCAGAGCGGACTGATCAGCGCATCGGTGAAATCTCTTGCCGCCGAGGTCGATGCGGTCGTCGTCGCCGCTGGTTTCGATCCCGACAGTGAATCTGAAGGCGCGGATCGCACATTCGACCTGCCGTTTGGCCAGCAGGAGCTCATTCGGCAAATGGCTAGTGTCAACAAAAAGACCATCGTCACCGTTGTCTCCGGCGGCAATGCCAATGCGAAGCAGTGGATTGACCTCGTCCCGGCGTATCTCCAGCTCTGGTATCCCGGCGAGCAAGGCGGACAAGCCCTCGCGGAGATCCTGTTCGGCGATGTGAATCCTTCCGGCCACCTTCCCGTTACTTTCGAGCAACGTCAGGAGGACAACCCAACCTTCCACTCCTACTACCCCGAGTCCGGCGGCAAAAAAGTGACGTACTCCGAGGGAATCTTCGTCGGCTATCGCGGGTACGAACACAACCACACGCAGCCTTTATTTCCTTTTGGTAGTGGCCTGTCCTACACGTCGTTTACCTACAGCCATCTGCGTGTTTTGCCAGCCCCGCCAGTTGCCGGGACGCCGTCTGGCCCCAAGCAGATGTTTACCGTCGAATTCGACGTGACCAATACCGGCAAGCGTGCCGGAGCCGACGTCGCTCAGGTATACGTGGGACAACCCTCGGCGTCTGTGCCGCGCCCGTCCAAAGAATTGAAGGGCTTCGCTCGCGTCGAAGCGCAGCCGGGAGAGTCAGTCCACGTTTCCGTGCCTCTGAACGCGCGCGCCTTTACCTACTACGACACGGCGGCCAAACTTTGGCACGCAGAGGCCGGGAGATACAACTTGTTTGTAGGACGTTCCTTGGATGGAATTATCCTTCAGCAAGAAGTCACGATCGACGCGGCCATCAACGTAGCGAATACGGATTGAACCCCGACCGAACACGGTCTAATCCAATCGCCAGAACCGTAATGAGGATTCTCTAGGAACCCGCGTTACGGGTATTTTCCCTAAAAACCCCCTGACTGGGTGGGGTCAAGGTTCGCAAGTAGTTGAAAATATGGCGGCAGCGTACTTCCGCGGCGCGCGCCCTTATTTCACCGCTTCGGTCAAAGGCATGGTTACCAGGTGCTCGCTCAAAAACCACATCTGGAGCTCGTTGGTTCGCAGCACTTGACTGACGAGGAGATCGTTTGTGCCGTCGTCACCGAGCTTGGACGCGAGCCGGACAACCACTCTTACCAGGGAAACAATGATTTGATGAGCGTCGGCCAATCGGGAAAGCTGTACGGGTACTTCTTCCCTTGCGTCTGAGCAAGACAGCTCACATCCTGAGATTAGGAATGTCGGGCTACCGTTCGCACTAGATTCCAGCACGCCCGGGCAATCATCCAATCCTCTTGGGCGTGGATCACCAGAACGCGGACGTCCGCATCGGGAGCCGAGATATCCTTGTCCGCTGACAAGCCTTGCTCCACTCGCGATGCGACATTCTTCCCTGGATCGATCCGCACACCCAGAAAAGCAAATGCGTCACAGGCTGCGGCGCGCACTTGGTGAGAGTTTTCGCCGACTCCCGCTGTGAATACGAGAGCGTCCATTCCGCCGAGCACGGCAAGCATGGCGCCAATTCCTGAGCGCAGACGATGGAGATAAATATCCAGTGCCAGTTTTGCGCGTTCATGACCATTCTTGCTGGCGGAAAGAATTTCGCGCATGTCGCTGGAAATTCCCGATACGCCGAGTAGCCCGGACTTCTGATTGAGGATCTCGTCCAGTTGTTCGCCGGTGAGGCGTTTCTCGCGCACCAAATAGGTGAGAATGCCAGGGTCAACGGAGCCCGACCGAGTGCCCATCATCAGGCCCTCCAGTGGGGTGAAACCCATGGTTGTGTCCACACTTCGACCCTCGCGAATCGCCGCCAAAGAGCAGCCACTCCCCAAATGGCAGGTCACGAGTTTGAGTGAATTTAGTTTCTTGCCCAGCAGTTGCGCGGCACGCTCGGCACAATATTGATGATTGATTCCGTGAAATCCATAGCGGCGAATCCCTTGCTCGAACCACTCGTAAGGGCCCGGATACGTTGCCGCCGCCAAAGGCAGGTTGCGATGGAAGCCCGTGTCAAAGACAGCGACCTGCGGCACTGAGCCCAGCATTTTTGAGACGATCTCCATGCCTTGCAGTTCGGCGCGATTATGGAGCGGCGCAAAAACAGAAGCGCTTTCGATTGAAGATTTGATCTCAGCAGTGACGAGCGCAGGCTCGAAGCATCGCGGACCACCGTGGACAATCCGGTGCCCGACAGCGTGGATAGCAGTAGGGTCGGAAATTACTTTCGTCTCGCCGCTCCACAAAGTTTGGAGCAAGCGTTCGATGGTTTCTCCTCGAGAGGCCGCGGGAATCTGGGATTTACCGGCAATTCCATGAAAGTTCCATATCGAGAACTCTGCCGTATCGCCAGTCCACTCGATCTTCCCTTCCCAGATTGGCCTCGGCGGGTCGGCGGGAACTGTGTCTCCAATTTCGTAGAGGCAGCTTTTCTGGCTACTGGAGCCGGAGTTGAGAACCAGTACATTCATTGGGAAGGCCATGTCATCAGTAAGGCCAAGTCCAGTCGCGGATTTCCGGCATGTCATCCCCGTGCTCTTGAATGTATTCTTTGTGCTCGAGCAGCTTGTTGCGTAGCAACTGTTTGAAGTGGCCTCCGATGCTCTGCAGTCGCGGGACGCGGTCCACGACGTCTCCTGCCAAGTGAAAGCGGTCCAGATCGTTTAAGACCGTCATATCAAACGGCGTTGTCGTGGTGCCCTCTTCTTTATAGCCCCGGACATGGAGATTGTCATGGTTGTGCCGACGATAGGTGAGGCGGTGAATCAGCCAAGGATAGCCGTGATAGGCGAAGATGACCGGCTTGTCGACGGTGAATAGGGAGTCGAAATCGAGATCCGACAAGCCGTGCGGATGCTCGGTCGGAGGTTGAATAGCCATGAGATCGACTACGTTGACCACGCGAATCTTGAGGTCGGGGAAATGCTGCCGTAAAAGATCGACGGCCGCCAAGGTTTCCAGTGTAGGAACGTCACCCGCGCAGGCCATCACAACGTCGGGTTCGGCGCCGTTGTCGGTACTGGCCCACTCCCAAATGCCGATCCCAGTCGTGCAATGTGCGATCGCCGACTCGCAATCGAGCCATTGTAAGGAGGGTTGCTTGCCGGCAACGATCACGTTGACATAGTCACGGCTGCGCAGACAATGATCGGCGACCGAAAGCAGGCAATTCGCGTCGGGCGGCAGATACACGCGAACGATGTCCGCTTTCTTATTGACCACATGATCGATAAACCCAGGATCTTGGTGCGTGAATCCATTGTGGTCCTGACGCCATACGTGAGAAGTTAACAAGTAGTTGAGCGACGCGATGGGACGCCGCCACTCGATCTTGCGGGTAACCTTCAGCCACTTGGCGTGCTGGTTGAACATGGAATCAATAATGTGGATAAACGCTTCGTAACAGGAGAAGAAGCCATGCCGCCCGGTGAGCAAATAGCCTTCCAGCCATCCTTGGCACATGTGCTCGCTGAGCATTTCCAGCACGCGGCCATGCTGCGAGAGATGTTCGTCGCCGGGGAAGAGCGGTTCCATCCATTGCTTGTCGGTAACCTCAAAGAGAGCCTCGAGCCGGTTCGAGGCCGTTTCATCTGGACCGAAAACACGGAAATTCTTTGCGTCAGCGTTGCGCTTCATGACGTCGCGCAAGAAACCACCGAGCACGCGAGTGGCCTCAGCATTTCCTGTGCCAGGCTTGGAAACGCCGACTGCATAATCACGAAAGTCTGGCATGTCCAAGTCGCGCAACAACAAACCGCCGTTGGCATGCGGATTTGCTCCCATCCTGCGCTCGCCCTTCGGAGCCAATTCTGCAAGTTCGGAAATCAAGGTGCCCTTCGCATCAAACAATTCTTCGGGCCGGTAACTTCTCATCCAGTCTTCAAGTATTTTCAAGTGTTCCGGTTTTGCTTGCAGATCCGCAACGGGCACTTGGTGCGCGCGCCACGTGCCCTCCACTTGCTTTCCATCGACAAAGTTTGGTCCCGTCCAACCCTTCGGACTGCGCAGAATCAACATTGGCCAAACAGGCAAGCCCGAGTCTTCCTGGCTTCGAGCGTTCTGACTGCGAGCATTTTTTTGAATGGACTGAATTTCCTTCACGATGGCGTCTAAAGTTCCGGCCATGAGGTGATGCATCTTTTCGGGTTCGTGCCCCTCAACGAAATATGGCTTCCAGCCGTAACCGGTGAAGAGATGGGTAAGCTCCTCATCATTCATTCGTCCCAACA
>JAYTQD010000175.1:0-1697 GCA_043746935.1 Acidobacteriaceae bacterium
AGATCCATATCCTTGGCCTCAACCGAGGCATTTAGCCAGCTTAGAACAAGCCTCAAACGCTCGGCGTGCGAGGGCCGTATCCCGGACTTGACGCCCTCCGGAAAAAGTTTCCGCAATCCTTTGTGTTTGAAGCTGCGTATCACCGCCGAAGTGTAACCCACATGGTTACATGGGTCAAGACGCCCAACGTTTGAATTCAGCGGCCGCCGTAGGCGGTCCGCTGGAATGATGGGTTGGGCGTCATGTGCTAGCCCTGTGCCTGGACTTGAATATGCCTTAAGAGCTGTTCGCGCGCGCTCTTAGCCTTACGAACAAATGACGGATCGGCGGCTGTATGAGGATCGTACTTTGCTGACCATAAGACCATCTCGACCAGCATGGGGCTGAGATCGAGTGCCTTGGGAGTCAGCGCATAGACGAACTGACGGCCATTCTCTGGATCGGGCTTCTTCGTGATGAGGTCTTCGACCTCAAGCCTCGCAAGGCGGTCCGCCAGAATGTTGGTTGAGATTCCCTCCTCAGCGTCCGCGAACTGGCCAAAACGCCGTCTCTGCTTGAACAGCATGTCGCGGATGATCAACAAGGACCACTTGTCCCCGAAGATGTCCAAGGCGTAGCTGATGGGGCAGTCGGACCGCCGTCGATTGTCTTTCTTAGGCATGCACGCAGCTTGCCACAATTACTTGCAAAAGACAAGTCGTAATGCTATACTTGCGTTTTGCAAGCTAAGGAAGGGGGTAAGCATGTCTGTTCTATCGATTAGTGTTCTCACGGCAATCTTCGCAGTGGTTTGTGCGCTACTAGTAACGAAAGCACAGGTTCTCGGAGCGGCAACAGCAGCGACCCGAGGCAAGCTGAAAAAGTTCCTGAACCCGGAGGATGCCGCGTGGCTCGGTGGTGAGCATGTCACTCCCGACGATGAACTGGTGCAGCGGATAGCTCGTGCTCATCGAAACGATCTGGAGAATCTGCTGCCATTCTTTATCGGCGGAGCCCTCTATCTATACGCCGGCGCGGCAACGACCGTCGGTGCAGCGTACTTCTGTCTCTTTCTTCTGGCACGCTATGCACACACCTACGCCTACCTGAAGCAGAAGGCACGGATGCGACGGGATGCGTTTACCGTAGGTTGGTTGGTGACCATCGCTATGAGCATTCACGCCGCCTGGGCTGCGCTGGTTCCAGTGTTGGGTTGATAGGAGGCGTCATGACGTGCGATGAACGGCTTGTTGAACGCATACGCGCAGTGCTCGAGCGCCAGCCAAGGACTAACGAGCGGCGGATGTTTGGCGGAGTCTGCTTTACGCTTAACGGCAACATGGTCTGCGGCGTCGTTGGAACAGATCTCATGGTGCGCGTGGGGCCCGACAGGTATCAGGACGCCCTACTGCACCCATATGTGCGGGAGATGGACTTCACTGGGCGAGCAATGAAGGGTTATGTGTTTGTTGGCATGCAAGGAGTCAGGGACGGGTTAGCGCTACAGAACTGGATCGATTTAGGAGTCACGTATGTCGGTGGCTTACCGGTAAAGGTTCGAAACAAGCGGTCGTCGTAAGCTTCAGGACAATGTGCGCGTGGTACTCGCGGATGACGCCCAACGTCGAAGCTGACCGGCACGCAACACTTGCCGCGTAGCGGCGTCCTGCCGTTGCGTGTCCGCGTCGGGCGACCAGTTAAACATGTGCGACTCCTTT
>JAYTQD010000176.1:0-12135 GCA_043746935.1 Acidobacteriaceae bacterium
ACGGGCGTGCGATGCCATCAATGTGCGGCCTCTGCTGCCCTCGGTGTCGGTGCCAACGATTGTGTTTCACAGCGATCGCGACCGGATTGCGCCTCCGGAGGAAGGCCGGATTCTGGCGGCGGAGATTCCAGGGGCGAAGTTCGTACCGCTGCCTAGCGCGAATCATCTGCTGCTGGCGGAAGAGCCGGCTTGGAAGGTGTTTCGCGATGAGGTGGAGGGGTTTTTGAAGGGGTAAAAGCCCCCAACCAAGAGTCCCGCCCGGTCGCAAGAGAAAAGCCACGACACTGCCCCGCCCTCACATTTATCTCCTAACTTTTTAGTTGACAAGGCCGGGATTTCAGGGTTACTGTCCTAACAGTTTAGGAGTTAGCGATGGTTGACAAGCGAAAAACCCCGCAGCAACTCACGCCTCTGGAATTGCAGATCATGAACGTCCTGTGGGACAACGGCCCCTCCAACGTCCAATCCGTGCAGGAAAAACTCACCGGATCACCGAACCTGGCCTACACCACGGTGCAAACGATGCTCAACGTTCTTCACCGGAAGGGACGAGTACGGCGCAGACTACGGGGCAGGGCGTACGACTATGCGCCCGTATTGACCAGAGAGAAAGCGGCGAGCAGCGCGATTGGGGACATGATTGATCGGCTGTTCGGCGGTTCGTTGGACGCCCTGCTCATGAGCCTGGTGAAGAGCCGCCAACTCCTTCCCGAGAAGCTTCAGGAATTGAAACACTTGGTCGAAGAACACGCGCGCCGCAAGGAGGATCAAAAGCCATGAATCCCCTCAATGCCATGGTTGTCACCTATCTGATGAACGCGCTTTGGATGATCTGCGTTGTCGCAGCCGTGACCTCACTCCTTTCGCGAGTCCTCCTTCGTTGTCCTGCTTCGTATCGGCATGCACTCTGGGTGGCGGCCCTGTGGCTGGCGGTGCTACTCCCCTTGGCGAGCTTGCGAAATCCACAAAACAGCGATAAACTGCGCCCCGAATCTGACGTAGCGGCGAGCGCGATGCCAGCGGCGGAAGCTGGCGCTCGTGGTGCTTCGTCCTGGGCCCTGTGGCGGCGCATACGGCATGACAATCCGCCAGTATTCTTCAGCCCGCTGTGGACCGGGTTAGCCGCTCTGCTCTATGCGGGATTCCTCGCCTACCGAGTCGGCCGCCTCGGTTGGGGATGGCGGGCGCTGCGAGCGATGCTCCGCAGTTCCAGCGAGGGGCCGATGCCCCCGGCAATGCGAGCTGTGGCCAAACAATGCTATTCGCGGCTGGGCGTAAAACCGGTACCGGTATTGCTGTCATTGGAAGGGCACGGGCCGGCCACGCTGGGAATCCGGAACCCCGTTTTGATTTTGCCGGAATGGTTCTTGGCAGCCTCTGAGGAGGAGATGTCTTCCGCCCTGTGCCATGAACTCGCGCACATCCGCCGCCACGATTTTCTCTGGAATCTGGTGTACGAAATTCTGCTGCTGCCCATCGCGTTTCATCCCGCAGCGGCTCTGATTCAGGCACGCATCAATCAAACCCGGGAGTTGGCCTGCGACGAGCTGGCAGCAGAAAGCTTCTCCGCGCGCGCTGAATACGCCCGCTCCCTTCTCAGCATCGCCGAGTCCATGGGCGCGAAGCGACAACCGGCAAAGGTCGGCTACGCTCTGGGACTCTTCGACACAAACTCACTGGAGGAACGCGTCATGAATTTGCTCGCAAAAACCAACCGTATCCGCAAGAGCACGGCGCAAGTTTCGGTTCTTGCCACGCTATTTCTGTTGCTCGTAACATGTCTCGCCGTATCCGGCTTTTCTTTTCAAGTCACTCAACCCGCCAAACCCGATGCAAAGCCTGAGCAATTCGTTGGCACCTGGCACGCAAAGTTCAAGGGAAAAACCTTTTTAACCATCAAGTTGGAAAACAAGAGCGGCAAACTAACCGGAACTGTGGGGCACGGCAACGTCAGTATGAACGATGCCGGGGAGCTTACCGAAGCGGAAGAACTCGAGGGTAGCGACCCCATCGAAGAAGCGAAGATCACTGGCGAGATCTTGCGGATCACCTTGAAGGAAGGGGACTCGAAGGAGACCGATCAGTTCGAAATGAAGGTCACTGGGGACGACCAGGCTGAGATCCGGATGCTCGCCCCGCCCGGCGTTACCGCTCCATGGAAGATGGAGCGCGCCAAGGTTGGACAATAAACTTGGGGCCACCGACCGGATCAGCGGAGCTTTTCGCCCACCGATTTGCCTTGGCTGTAGAGATAGAGGTAGTCCGGTCCGCCGGCTTTGGAGTCTGTTCCGGACATATTGAAGCCGCCGAAGGGATGGCAGCCTACGATGGCGCCGGTGCATTTGCGGTTGATGTAGAGGTTGCCGACGTGGAACTCGCGGATGGCGCGGTCGATTTTTTCCTGCGAGTTGGCGTAGACGGCGCCGGTCAGGCCGAATTCGGTGTCGTTCGCGATTTCCAGGGCGTGGTCGTAGTTCTTGGCTTTAATCACAGCCAGGACGGGACCAAAGATTTCTTCCTGTTCCAAAGTCGATTTGGGCGCGATGTCGGCAAAAACGGTGGGTTGGATGTAGTAGCCCTCGCCTAGATTCGTGGCGCGAGCACCGCCGGTGATGAGGCGGCCTTGTTTTTTGCCGGTCTCGATGTAGGCGAGAATCTTGTTCATGGCGCTCTCGCTGATGACGGCCGACATATTGAAGTTGTCGACAGGATCGCCGATGGTCAGTTTTTCAACGCGCGTCTTCAGCTTCGCTACGAATTCGTCGTAGATTTTTTCGTCGACGATGGCGCGGGAACAGGCCGAGCATTTCTGGCCTTGGAACCCAAACGCCGCTAGCGCTACGCCCTCGACTGCCGTGTCAACGTCGGTATCGGCATCGACCACAATGGCGTCTTTGCCGCCCATTTCGAGAACTGTGCGCTTGATCCAGAGCTGGCCGGGTTGCTGCTGGGCGGCGCGCTGGTTGATGTGCAGGCCCACGCCCTTGGAGCCGGTGAAGGCGATGAATCGGGTTTTGGCGTGGCCTACAATAGCATCGCCAAACGTCGAACCGGAGCCGGGACAGAAATTCACCACGCCCGCGGGCAGGCCGCATTCTTCCAGGACTTCGAAAAACTTCGCCGCAATCGTTGGCGCATCGTGCGAGGGCTTGAGTACAACCGTGTTGCCCATGACGACCGAAGCCATCGTCATTCCGGCCATGATGGCGCAGGGAAAATTCCACGGCGGGATGACCGCGCCGACGCCGAGCGGAATATAGAACAGGCGGTCGCGCTCGCCGGGGAGCTGTGTGGGCGTTTCCACGTGGGCCATGCGGAGAGCTTCACGGGCATAGAGCTCGCAGAAGTCGATGGTTTCGGCGATATCGGCGTCGGCTTCGCCCCAGTTCTTGCTGACTTCGAAAACCAGCCAGGCGCAGAACTCGAAGCGGCGCTCACGGATAATGTCGGCGACGTGGAAGACGAAGCTGGCGCGCTCTTCGGGAGTGCGACGGCTCCAGGCCGGGAAGGCAGCGAGTGCGGCCTGCATGGCGGGCTCGACTTCAGCGGTGCCTGCGTTTTGGTGGATGCCGACGAGCTGGGACGGCTTGGCTGGGTTGATGGAGCGAATTTTTTCTGTCGTCCGCGTGCGCTTGCCGCCGATGACCATGTCGTATTCGCGGCCCAGCTCAGCGCGGACTTTTTCGATGGCCGCGCGCATTTTTTTCGCGTTCTCTTCTTTCGAGAAATCGATCATGGGCTCGTTGACGAACGGGCCGGAGTGAAGACGCAAAGGCAGGGGGGGTGCTTCGAGTGTGGCCATAGAACCTCGCTTGGTCGTCCCGGGAGGGACGCGTTTGTGAACTTGTAATTTTAGCACCGGCGGTAGGCGTGCGGCACTTGGACGGCCGAGGACGGGCCCGCCCCGCGCGATCAATTCGGGCGGGCGTATTTAACTTCGGCGGTACGTTCAAGCTTGTCCCAGTTGAACGGCAGACCATCGATGGCGCGTTTTACGGTGCGGAAGAGGACTACGGAAAACAACTGGCGGTAGGCAAAACGCTGCAAGGGGACCTGGCTGAGGAGCCAATGGTCTTCGCGGGTTTCCGGGCGGCTGCGCTCAAGGACGAAGGCTATGGCGGAGGCGATGAAATCGATAATCATGAAAGTCGCGAAATAGAACAGAAGCTTTTGGAAATATGCCGGGCTAGTGGATTCCGGATGAAAGAAGCGGCTGACGAGATACGAGATGGACCCGACCGCGAACATGATATCGATAAAGGGCGAGAGCAGCGGCAGGATGATTTGAAAGACAAGGATATTGGGCAGTGCTACCCAGCCCAGCGCGCCCTTGCGGCCCATGACGCCGCGATGCTTCCACACAGCCTGCAAAATTCCAAACGACCAGCGGAAGCGCTGGCGCATGAGGCCGTTGGCGGTGGTGGGAGCTTCGGTGAAGGCAAGAGCGAGATCTTCATACTCGACGCGATAACCGCGTTCCAAAAGCGACATAGTGAGGTCGGCATCTTCGGCGACGGTATCAAAGTGGTAGCCGCCCACTTCGCGAACGGCGGAGACGCGCCACGCGCCAATGGCCCCAGGAACGACGCTGACCGCGCCAAGCAGATCGAGCGCGCGGCGTTCGAAGTTTTGACTGGTGATGTATTCAAGGGCTTGCCAGCGCGTCCAGAGGTTGACTCGGTTGCCGACCTTGGCGTTGCCAGCCATGGCGGCGATTTTTTCGTTGATGAAATGCGGCACCAAATGCGTGACAGCATCGCTGGCGATCACGGTGTCAGCATCCATGCCGACGAAAATAGTTTCGTCGTCGCGCAGATGCTGGAGACCAAAATTGAGAGCCTCAGCCTTGCCGCCGTTGGGTTTGGTGAGGACGAGAACTTTGCCGGTTGTGGATTCCTCGGCGGCTACACGTTGCGCCACTTCCAGCGTGTGGTCGGCGGAACCATCGTCGATGACAATCACGCGCAGGTTGGGATAGTCGGAATCAACAGCGGCGTGAATGGTGCGCTCGATGACCGCTTCTTCGTTATATGCGGGAATGAGGAGCGCGACATTGGGGCGGAAAGCGGCGAGGTCCACGGGTGACCCGTAGCGGCGGCGGCGCAAGCGGTCGATGATGGCGAGCAATCCGACGAAGAGTAATCTGCCAGTCATTAAAATGTCGCCCAGAAAAAAAATAGCTGGGATGGCCTTCATCACAAGTTCGCCGAGAGCAAACGCGAACCAATCAATGCGCGCCGTCCAACGCTCGTTGGCGGAAAGCTGCGGCATGATTTCCGCGCGGGTCTTGCCGAGCAGTTGACTGACCGAAACCAGTTCCAAGCCGCGGGCACGGACGCCGTCGATGATCAACGAGAGCGCTTCAATCGTGGCGCGGCGGTCGCCGCCCCCATCGTGCAACAGCAAAATGCTGCCACAACGAAAATCGAGCGGGGAGCACGGCGGCAAATGCTGGAACACTTCGTCGGCGATCTCCTGCGCGGAACGGGAAGGGTTCGTGCGCCAGTCGTTGGGATCAATTCGGTTCCCCACCGTGATGTAACCAAGACCCTGCGTAATCTCAAGCGGCCGCACCTGATCCGCTGTGTCCGGCTCTTGATCAATGGAATACGGCGGACGAAACAAAACCGTCTTGATGCCAATGCGACTGGCAAAGAGACGCTCGGTAAGGTTCAGCTCCAGCTTCATCAACTGCGGCGAAATTACACTGATATCGGGATGAGTAAACGTGTGGTTGCCGATCTCGTGGCCTTCCTCATAGATTCGCTGCACAATCGACGGGAATTTTTGCGCTTCCAGGCCAATCACAAAAAACGTCGCCTTCACGTTCCGGTCTCGCAGCACATCCAGGACGCGCGGCGTCCATTCCGAATCTGGGCCATCATCAAACGTGATGGCCACCTGCTTGGCGCTCGCGCCGTACCGGGCCACCCGGTAGGGCGACGGCAGCGTCGTAAAAATCTCGTCGTTCACCAGATTGGTCTGAGGGTCAACCTTAATCTCGCGCGCACCGTCCGACGGCTGGTTCTCGATGCTCAGAATTTCGCCATCGCCTTCCATGTCCACGTCCTGCCCAGGAGGCACGACTTTCAGTTTTTCCGGAGCTGCAACATCACCGGGCACATCCCACACGCGCCACAGCGAGTGATCTTCCGAGCCCAGCCGCCACAGAGCGAAGGTATTGATGCCCAGCGCCTGCGCCGCCCGCATCTGGTTCAGCGCCGTCGCCCCATCCAGAAACCAAACATCATGCCGATGATCCTTGTCGTCGCGATAGCTGTAATGCGGATTCAAGGCGTCCGCGTCAAACTCGATATCTTCTTCTGAATCGCTTGCCCCCAGCCACGCTTCCTGCACCGACCGGTTCGCTTCCACACTGCCCGCCACGCTTTTCACGTTCTCGGTCCAGTCGTAGCCATAGTTGGCGATGGCGCAGAGAAGTTTCTCTTTTGGAATTGACTTCACCGCCGCCGCTACGTTTTCGGTGAACCAATCCTGCGAAGCGATCGGGCCGGCCTTGGCCCCAGGAAAGTGCTCGTCGTAATTCATGAGCACAACGCCGTCGACGTGCGAAGCTATCTGGACGAGGTTGAAGTCGTCGTCGCGAACGGGAACAGCAACGTAGAGCTTCATGCCACGCGCGTGCAGGTCGCCCCCCAGCTCAGCCAACAGCGTGTTGTAGTCGGCCTGCGCGCTGCGGGGAAAAGCTTCGAAGTCGATCATCACGCCGCGATATTTATCCGTCGCCAGAAAGTCCAGCATCTGCTTGCGGAAATTCTCGCGCCCGCCCGCACTGGCAAAGAAATCAGCAATGCCGGGGACAAAATCATTGGCCACCGGATCGAAGTTATTGACCAAAGGAAAGACTTCCACTTCCGCAGCCGACGTTTTCAGGAACGGCATCACCTTGTCGTCCACCGGCTGGAAGCCTTTCTTCCCGAAAACATCAAACGGCTTGTTCTCGAACGTCGTTGCCTCCAGATGTCCGTCCGGATTTAGAACATGCAACCACTCGGGGAATAACAGATCAATCTGCGAAGCGTACGCCCGCAACGACGAGTAGCTGGCTGCATCCCAGGTGACGTAAAAAGCCGCGCGAATTCCCTCCGCTTCGTTCAGCTTCACCTGCGAACCGGGCAGCTTTGACTTTCGATGGGCACCCCGGCGCCCCTTCAAGCGCTTCTTCTCTTTTTCTTTTTCCCGCTCGGTCAGTGGATGGTACGGATGTTTTTCCACAGGAAGAACAAGCTTGGGAAGGGACTCGCTGCGTAGCGCGGTAACGATAAAAAAAACAATCAGCAGCGAGATGCTGACGCCCAGCACGTCAAACAGACGGCGCAAGCGCTTCCAGCGGGCTTGGTTGGGATCATAAAAAACAGGCGTGGCCATGTATGAGAGCGTCGAAAGTGTTCGATTGATCGTAAGCCCCGCCACGGTCAGGGTCAATGCGTAAGCGGCGTCACTTCATCTACAACCGCGTATCGCGCTATAGTGATGCGTGCTCGCACTACTGCAACGGCATCGCTGGTTCTTCCTCGCTTTTACGATGGCGGGGCTGACGCTGCGCGCGTTTTTTGCGGTCAAGTTTCCGCAGGTCACGCCCGATTCCCTGCTCTACGCCGACCTGGCCAAGAATTGGCTGGCACACGGCATCTACGGGCAGACGGATCCCATCGGCATCATTCCGACCTACGTGCGCCTGCCTGGATATCCCGCGTTCCTCGCGGGCGTTTTCGCGATTTTCGGCCAGGACAACTACCGCGCGGTTCTCACGCTCCAAATTCTTTTCGACTTGGGAACATGTTTTTTGTTGGCGGACGCAGCCCGGCGCTGCATCAAGACCGACCGCGCCGCCCAAGTCGCATTCGCGCTCACCGCGGTCTGCCCGTTCCTTGCGAACTACTCGGGCGCGGCGCTTACGGAAACGCTGGAGGTTTTTGCTACCGCTCTCGCGTTCGATTTCGCCCTAGCCGGACTTGAAACCTTTGCACTCGAAAACACCGCAGCGCTCGGAATTTGGATGGGCTGTGGAGTGGCCATTGGCGGGGCCATTTTGTTGCGCCCGGACGGCGGCTTGCTCGCCGCGGCCATCGCCGGCTATCTCGGAATTCTTTTTATTCTCCGCTGCCAGCGTCAGGAATTCGTCGCGCTTCTCACGCTCACCGTTACGGTCTGTGCCTGCCTGCTCCCGTGGACCCTGCGCAATCTCCACACCTTTCACAAATTCCAGCCTCTAGCCCCGCGCTACGCCAACACGGAGGAAGACGCGGTTCCCTACGGCTTCAATCGCTGGACCAAAACCTGGATCGCGGATTACGTTTCAACCGAAGAACTCTACTGGTCGCAGCCGGGCGAGGAGATGGACTTCGACAAACTCCCCGAGCGCGCCTTCGACAACCAGCAAGAGTTCGACGTCACGCAGCAGATTTTCGACGACTACAACGCCCACCACCAGATCGATCCCGAACTCGATGCTCGCTTCGAAGCCCTGGCCCGCAACCGCATCCACCGCTCGCCGTTTCGCTACTACATAAGGCTCCCGCTGCTGCGCATGGCGGACATGTGGCTGCGACCGAGAACAGAACTCCTGCCACCTGACCCGCGCTGGTGGGAATTCGACGACAACCCCGTAGCCTCGACCGTCGCGGTAGGTTTCGGCTTGCTCAATCTTCTTTACGTCGGAGTGGCAGCCTTCGGATTCACGCGCCGCGTCTTCCTACACACTGGCCTACTGTTATTGTTTTTGCTACTCCGGACATTCTTCTTGGGCACACTGGAAAACCCCGAGCCGCGCTACACCCTCGAGTGCTACCCGGTCGTAATCCTGGCTGCTGCGGCGTGTTGGCGGAAGATCTCGTAGACCGATATAAAGTACAAAATTCAGAAGCGCTTCTACCAAAACTCACAGGCTCTCGTCTCCAGCACTCGCAATCATCTGATTCCCCAGCTTGCTTAAATCGGCCCGATACTTGCAGAATGTCAGACAATAGATTTTGCGCGAGCCGCAGCCTTTCCCTCATCAACGCAGTCTCATCGCAACGCGTGGCGCCAAAACACGCTGGCAGCACAGCAGGACCGCACCGCTAAGGAGCCTGATCGTGAAATTTGTTCGCCTGTCGTCCACTTCGTTTTTATTGTCGTTTGTGCTGATGCTACCGTTCTTCGCGCACGCTTCAGAGATCACCGCGAATATTTCAGGAACCGTCAAGGATTCCACAGGAGCGGTCGTCCCAAGCGCCTCCGTCACGCTGACCAACACGGACACCAACGTCCCGAAAACATTCCAGACAGAAAGTGACGGCACTTATCTTTTCCGTCTGGTGCCAATCGGCAACTACCAAATCACCGCCGAACGTGCGGGGTTCCGCAAATACGTGCACGGCGGCATCGTGCTCAACCTCAATCAAAACGCGAAACTCGACATCACCCTGCAACCGGGCGAGACCAAGGAAGTGGTGGAGGTGCAGGGCGACGTCACCCAGGTGGATACAGCAACTGCCACACTCGGAAGCGTCGAAACAGAACGCCGCATCCTCGACCTGCCCCTGGTAGAAAGAGACACATTCCAACTCGGATTGCTACAGGCGGGCGTGTTCCCGATCGATGACGACGATGGCAGCGGCAACCCCTTCTCCGTAAGCGGGCAGCGCTCGGAATCGGTGAGTTTTCTCATCAATGGCACTGACAATAACAATTTCCTGGGCAACAATGCCGTCGTCGATCCCAATCCAGATGCGGTGGAAGAATTTAAGATTCTCACCAACAACTACAGCTCTGAATACGGACGTACGTCGGGTGGGATCGTCAATCAGGTCATCAAGGCAGGCACAAATAGCTTCCATGGGGACATCTTTGAATTCCTACGCAACGATGCCCTCAACGCCGCAAACTACTTCACGAAGACCGTTACGCCGTTCAAGCGCAACACCTTCGGCGGAACTCTCGGCGGACCGATTTTCAAGAATAAGACTTTCTTTTTTGTCGCATATCAAGGGGAGCGAAGGCGGGAAGGACAGACGATCCCGGTGCTGCCAGTATTGAGTCCTGCTGAACGCACCGGAGACTTCCGCGAATTGCTACCGAAAATCCAGCTTGTCGATCCCACCACCAAAACGGGGGACCCCTATGTTAATAACCAAGTACCGATCAATCCCGTAATCGCAAACTACATCGCAAAGTACTTGCCTCTGCCCAACATCCCGGGCACAAACAATTTTGTTGCTTCTCCAGTCGCGCCCATCGAAGAGGACCAGATCGTGTCGCGCATCGATCATCACTTTGGACAAAACGACACCATCTACGGCACTTACATTGTGGACGACCTGCGCGAGTCATTTCCGCTCGACACCGCAGGCGGGGGCGGGAATGTGCCCCTGGGATCGGGTTTCGATGATGCCAACCGAGAGCAACTTTTTACCGCCTCCTGGCTGCACAATTTCACGTCGCGGCTGGTGAATGAATTTATTTTTGGCGCGAATCGTAGCGCGCACTTGACCGCCACTCCCCACGATAAAACAGCGCCGTCAGCTCTTGGATTCACCAACGTACACCCGGATGATCCCGCCGGAACGGCTCCCCCCGTCATGATCACCCCGTCGTTCAATCTTGGTCCCGCTCCTGGAGGCCCAACAAAAATTCACGACGCTACATTCCATTTGCAGAACAATGTTTCTTACACGCGGGGAAAACATGATCTGAAGTTTGGCGCTGACATTCGGCGCGTCCGCAACAATTTTAGATTTGACTTCGACAACAATGGCATCTTCGATTTTGCCGGCATCTCAGGCAATTTCACGGGAGATGCATTGGCGGATTTCGCCGGCGGATTTTATGACAACTATTTTCAGTTTTCACGAGCCATCTACGGCATTCGCACGAAGTCGCTTCACTTCTATGCCCAGGATTCTTGGAAAATCCTGCCACGCCTGACGCTAAGCTACGGCATGCGCTATGAATACAACAGTCCCCTGCGGGACATTCACAATGAGATCCTGGGGTACTTTCCAGGACAGCAGTCCACACGCTTTCCCCAGGCACCCACCGGAATCCTGTATCCGGGAGATCCGGGAACCCCGAACACTGCCTTGGCCTATCCGGACCGGAACAATTTTGCGCCTCGCTTCGGATTGGCTTGGGATGTATTCGGAACTGCCAAGTTTGTTGTGCGCGGGGGTGGTGGAATTTTCTATGACATTGAAGACGGAGCCTTAAATTTGCAGTTCGGTGGTCAAGCCCCTTTTGGCTTTGTCACCAGCATCAATCCCATCAGCTACAGCTCTCCGCTCGTCACCAATCCGCTGGCGGATCCGTTTGGGGCCAGCGGACAGACGAACCCCTACCCCAGCGGAAGCACGCCCGTTGGGACTTTCGCCACTCCAAAAGTTAGCTTTGCCTATGTCGTGGACCCTCGTTTCCGCACGCCTTACTCAGAAAACTTCAATTTCGGGTTTCAGTTTCAAGCCCTGAAAGACACTCTGGTGGAGGCGTATTACGTAGGGAGTCTTTCGCGAAAGGCGGTGATTACCAGAGACCTGAACGCCCCGCTGCCATCAATCCTGATGGCACAACAGTTGAATCCGATCTTCAAACCCAATGGCTCTGTCTACAATGCCGATTGCGCCCGGCCTCTCGCGGGATGTGCCGATCCTACGGATCCTACAAGTTCCCTCACGAATATCGGCCAACTGCTGACCAACAGCAGCTCTGGAACCGGAGCCAGCAATCAACTCCAACTCACCGTGGACAAACGCTTCAGCCATGGCTTCAATCTGCGCGGCGCATACACACTGGCTAAGACGATCGATACCCAATCGGGGTTTCGCTATGGCAGTTCGCTGTTCACCAATCCCTTCGACCAACGCTTTGATCGCGGTCTGGCCAACTTCGACGTGCGCCACCGCCTGGTGATCAGCGGCCTGTGGGAGATCCCTTGGAACAAACCCTTCCACGGCGGCTTCCTCAAAAAACTGACGGAAGGCTGGCAACTGAACGGAATTGCTAGTTTCCAAACTGGAACACCGTTCACCATCTTCTCGGGCGCGGACAGCAGCCACGAGGCTACTGGGCTGGATCGCTGCAATGTAGTTGGCCCAACTCACACCTTGGATCCAAGAAGCCACGGAGATTTTTACTTCA
>JAYTQD010000177.1:0-4572 GCA_043746935.1 Acidobacteriaceae bacterium
TTTTTGAGTTTCCATAACGGTCTGCATGATACGCAGCCGCCCGAGGTGCTGGCAAGCCTGATGGTATTTTCGTAGTGGTACAATTCCCAATTCCAAGGCTCGCGTTGCGCGGTTGAGAAACGTCGCAAGATAAATTCGCCCATTGGGCTCAAGGGGAACCGGTGATCGAGCGTTATTTCAAGCTAACGGAGAACGGGACAACGGTCAGGCGCGAACTGCTGGGGGGTCTCACCACGTTCGTGACGATGGCTTATATCATCGCCGTCAATCCGCAGATCCTTTCGCAAGCGGGAATGCCCATTGACGGAGTTGTGTTCGCTACGTGCCTGTCGGCGGCGGTGGCGACGCTGGTCATGGGGCTCTACGCGAATTACCCCATTGCACTGGCACCGGGGATGTCGCTCAATGCCTACTTCACTTATTCCGTTTGTCTGGGCATGCATGTTCCTTGGCGGACGGCGCTGGGTGTGGTGTTTATTTCTGGCGTTCTATTTTTGGTACTTACCGTCACGCGGATTCGTGAGCAGATTGTTAATGGCATTCCGGACTGCCTGAAGTATTCGACGGCGACGGGAATTGGGATGTTTATCGCTTTTATTGGCTTACGCAACGCCAAGCTGATTGTGGCCAATCCGGCAACGTTTGTGGGACTGGGTAGCTTTGCCGACCGTGAGGTACAGACGGCCTGCTTGGGTCTGGCACTGACGATGGTTTTGATGGCGCGAAAGATCAACGGATCGATTTTGATTGGGATTGCGGCTACCACGGTGCTGGGGATTTTGCGTGGCATCTCGCATTGGCCCACGGCAGTGTTTTCCATGCCGCACGCGTCCGCAACCTTTCTACAGTTGGATTTAAAGGGCGCTGTTCATCTGGGATTCCTCGAAATCTTGTTTGCGTTTTTGTTCGTGGATCTTTTCGATAACGTGGGCACACTGGTGGGAGTGTGCGAACAAGCCGGATTCATCAAGGACGGGAAGATTCCTCGCGTTGGACGCGTGCTGATGGCGGATGCCGTAGGAACAGTTTTTGGTTCGATGGCAGGCACATCCACAGTAACGAGCTACATTGAGAGTGCTGCGGGGATGGCGGTTGGCGCGCGCACGGGCTTGAGCAATGTTGTTGTAGCATTTCTCTTCTTGGCGGCGATGTTCTGCTCACCACTGGCGGCCGCCATTCCGGGGTATGCCACGGCTCCAGCGCTGATTCTTGTCGGTGTGTTGATGACACAATCCATCGCGAAAGTGGCTTGGGCTGATTTCAGTGAAGCCGTGCCGGCGTTCATAACCATGCTGGCTACACCGCTGACGTTCAGCATCGCCACTGGGCTTAGCCTTGGGTTGATTTCTTACACCATTGTGAAGGTTGCGCTCGGGAAATTCCACGAGATTGGTGTATTGGTTTGGATCCTTACTGTTTTATTTGTTCTGAGGTATATCTATCTGGCTGGAACCTAGCCGAAGCACGGGCCAAGCCGTTATTTTCGGTTTTCTCTGGTTTCACGCAGCGAAATGACCGGATGACCTACCTTATCCTGGGTGGTCCGTTCCGAGCCCGGAACCGTCGGAATCCACTCGATATCCGAAGTTAAGAGTACTTCCTAAAGTTTTGCCCAATGTGGCCGATGGCGAGCTTGATGAGAGGTCATCACCCCATGAAACGTCTCGCCTTTGCCAGTCTCTTTTTGCTCAGCTTTTTGATGGGCTGCGGAACATCCACTGCACCAGTTACGACCAGCTCCGTTCGCAAATACAACGGTACCGCCTCGGTGGGAGATTTCCTGACGATCTCTATCGATTCAACTGTTCACACCATCGACTACATCAATCACACAAACGGAGACTCCGGCACTGTGCCCTACACGGTGAACGTGGATGGCACCTACACCGTAACCGATCCGCAGGGCAACATCCTCGCCGCATACGAAGTTCCTGGCTTCGTTTTACTTGTGGAAACTGCTAAATCTGGGCCTACGCACAACACGCCAGCTCTCATTACCGCGATTGAAAGTGTGCCAACGTCGATCTCCAATCTGTCTGGGCAGAACTTCAACTACCTGCAATTGCGCACCTCCGCTGGCGGGATGGAAGTTGGTTCCGTTTCTATCAACGCTCAGGGAGATATTCAACACGAATCCTTCCGCCCTTCTTCGGTCCTGAATCAGTCACCGAACTATTTTGGCGGAGGCACCTTCCCCGCTGCCAGCATTGTGGAGGACGCATCAGGAAATTTCTTCACCATCCACGAAACCCAGGGCAACTCGGATGACGTGGTTTTCGGCACGCAGAACGGGCTTTGGGCCGTCGATTCGGGTAACGGCGCAATCCTGGGCCTGCCGAAAGCTGCTTCCAAAACCTTTGACCCCACCACTGCGGGAACTTATACAGCAATCTATTACGAGAAGGCGAATGCTCAAAGCGGGCAGAATAATGTGGAGACTGGGACCGCTAGCCAGGGCAAAGCAACGCTCACGGTTGGGTCCCATGGTTCTGTCACGCTCGTCGACAGCCAGAGCAATACGCTGGCCTCCGGAACTCTGGTTGCTGTCGCAGACTCCAGATATATCTACGACGGTACGGTCAATACATTGAGCGATCCTTGCTTTGGCATGTTCACTGCGCGCGTCACCGCTACGAATGGCGACCAGCAAGATTTCTTTGTCACGTTCCAAGGCAAGGCCGCGCTTTTCTCCAGCTTCCAAACGGCTGTAGCGGTGGTGGCGCAGCCTCCAACTTATACTTACTTTTATGGGGTTGGACTGAAATAACAGGATCTCAATCGTACGATGGAGCGCCGGGGTGCCTCGCCGGTTCAGTCGGGCGGAGCGTCCGGCTCTCCATCTTCAAAGTGGACCCACCATCTCCAAGAAATATCGGTGTACCGCCGGATCCGCGCTCATTTCCGGATGAAACGTCGCGGCCAGGGTCTTTCCTTTTCGCACAAGCACGGGATCGTCGCCTTCCGTTGCTAAGACTTCCACTCCCGCGCCAACCTGAACGATCTTCGGGGCGCGGATAAATACCATTTCTAGCGGCGTATTGCGGAAGGTGCCCTGACGAATCGAGCTTTCGAGCTGGCGCCCATAGGCGTTGCGGCGGACGCGGATATCGAGCGCACCCAAGCCAGGTTGCGGCGGGTTCTCCACTTCACGGGCAAGCAGGATGCATCCGGCGCAGGTTCCGAAAACTGGCTTGGTAGCGACGAACAGTTGGAGTTGGGCCAAACCCTCTTCGCCAAGTAATTTGAGGAATGTGCCCGATTCCCCACCGGGAATGATGAGGCCATCAATACTCCCGTTGACGGCGCCAAGCTGGTCGGGCTTGCGGACCAAGGTAACCTGCGCGCCAAGTTCTTCAAGGCGAATGCGGTGGGCGTCGAAATCGCCTTGTAGGGCTAGGACTCCGATATTCATTGTGTCTTAATTCTATCGGACCTTGTAAACGGATCTGGGACGGCCAAGGACGGCCGTCCCAGCGCGAATGATCGCGGCGAGTAGCTAGGCGTCCGCTTGTGCTTGCAGAGCCTGGATGTCCTCAAGCAACACCTTCTCGTGGCCGTTGGGATCGACCTTGGCATAGGCCTTGCGAACGATGCCCTTGGGATCTACGACGTAGCTGGTGCGCTCCCAGAAGTGCATGCCTTTCCACTCGGTTTGTCCCAGGCCCAGAGTTTTCATGAGCGTGGAGCTGGTATCGGCGAGCAAGCCGATGTTGAAGGCGAATTTGGTGCAGAAATCTTTGTGTGAAGTGACATCATCCGCACTTACGCCCACGATTTTGATGCCTGCGGCGTCGAAATCGGCTTTCGTTGCGGTGAATGCCTTACCTTGCACGGTGCAGCCCGGCGTGTCGTCTTTGGGATAGAAGTAGACGACGAGCCAGTGACCGGCGAAGTCTGCGAGCGTGGTGGTTTTACCGTCCTGATTGGGGAGAGAGAAATTAGGAAATGGAGTGCCTGGAGTCAGCATGAAGTCCTTTCGATGGTGCGGGTATGAAATAAATTGTAGCAGTCGATGCGGAGCCACGCTCCGCCGGACGGCCGAGGGCGTCCGGCCCTACGCAAACTAATCCAACCCCAACTCTTTCCACTTCTTATCGACCAGGGCCTTCGTTTTCGCGTCCATTGCGATCTCATCCGGCCAGGGGCGCGTGAAACCTTCACTAGCCCATTTGCGAGTGCCGTCAATGCCCATTTTGGAGCCGTAGTTGGGCAGGCGCGAAGCATGGTCCAGAGAATCTATCGGACCCATCGTGAACTGGATGTCGCGTTCGGGATCAATGTGGTTGCAGACCTTAAGGGTGACGTCGGCGACGTTTTGCACATCAACGTCTTCGTCCACGACGATGATGCACTTGGTGAACATGGCTTGCCCCAGCGACCAGATCGCATTCATCACTTTACGTGCTTGGCCGGGGTAAGACTTCTTAATCGAAACAAGCATTAGATTATGGAACACGCCTTCGACTGGCAGGTTGACATCGACGATCTCCGGAATGGTCAGCTTCATCATCGGCAGAAAGATGCGCTCGACCGCCTTGCCCATCCAGGCGTCTTCCATGGGCGGCTTGCCTA